>JAEWBA010000425.1 GCA_023391395.1 Pseudomonadota bacterium | reverse complement strand
CCGCCCATGCCCTACTGGGCGCCGGAAGCCTACGAGGAATATCAGGAACGCTTTGCCCAGGTGCTGGCGGGGACAGTCACGCCACAGGGCTTCGAGACGGTGTTCCAGCGTGCCAACGGCGAGCGCTTCGCAGCGCTGATCTTCGAGTCGCCGCTGGTCGACGACAGCGGGCGCCAGACCGGCTGGATGGGGTCCATACTGGATATTTCGGAACGCAAGCAGATCGAGGATCTCAACCGCCAGCAGCAGGAAAAGCTGCAGGCCAGCGCACGCCTGGCGACCATGGGCGAGATTGCCTCGACGCTGGCCCACGAATTGAACCAACCGCTGGCGGCCATTTCCGGCTACACGACCGGCGCGCTGAACATGCTCGCCAATGCGCCGCCCGGCGGGCCCGACATCAAGGCACTCAAACCGGCGCTGGAAAAGGCTTCGGCGCAGGCCCAGCGCGCCGGCCAGATCATCCGCAGCGTGCACGCCTTCGTCAAGAAGCGCGAGCCCACGCGCGAGACCGTGGCGATCCAGAGCCTCATCGACAGCGTGATGCCGCTCATCGAACTGCAAGCCCAGCAATTCTCCGTCGCCGTCCAGACCAGCGTGGCGCCGGGTCTACCGGCCGTGCGCGGCGACCGCGTGCTGCTCGAGCAGGTCCTGCTCAATCTGACCCGCAACGGCATCGAAGCCATGCAGCATACGCACCCCGAGAAGCGCCTTCTGCGTATCGTCGCCGAGCGCGCCGACGGCAGCTTTGCGCAGCCGCGCATCAGCATCGCCGTCATCGACCGCGGCCATGGCATCCCTGCCGACATTGCGGAGCGCTTGTATTCGCCCTTCTTCTCCACCAAGTCGGAAGGCTTGGGCATAGGTCTGAACATTTGCCGCACCGCCGTCGAGTTCCACGGCGGCACGCTGTCGCACGCGGACAATCCGCAGGGCGGCACCACCTTCCGCTTCTCGCTGCCGGCCGCAGAAGTCAGTACTGTCAGTTGAGCGGCGCCTGCATTGCCGCCGAGGGCCGGCATGGACATCGGCATATCGCCGATTGAACCGACGACTATTTTCCCCAAATCCTGTCCTGCCTTTTGCTATGATTGGCCGCACTCCGGCCGCCCCTGCTGCGGCCGGGTGCGCCGGAGGCTGGATGCTGCACATAGTTGATGATGAAGAGGCAATTCGCGATTCGCTCGCCTGGCTCGCGCAATCGCGAGGCATCGCGGCGAAGACCTATCCGGGTGGCCGCGCCTACCTGGAAACCCTGGACGACAACCGCGACTTCGATCCGGAAGGCGAATGCCTGCTGCTGGATGTGCGCATGACCGATCTGGGCGGGCTGGCTCTGTTCGACATGTTGACCGCACGCGACCTCACCTGGCGCCTGCCGGTGATCTTCCTGACCGGCCACGGCGATGTGCCGATGGCGGTCGACGCCTTGAAACGCGGCGCCTTCGATTTCTTCGAAAAGCCGTTCAACGACAATACGCTGATGGATCGCATCCAGGAAGCGCTGGCCGCGTCGCGCCAGGCCAATGCCACGGCGGCGGTGCGCGCGCGCCTGGCGGCGCTGTCGGCGCGCGAGCGCGAAGTGCTGGACCTGATCCTGGATGGCAAGATGAACAAGGTGATCGCCGACCGGCTCGGTATCAGCATGCGCACGGTCGAAGTGCACCGCGCCCATATCTTCGACAAGATGCAGGTGAAGACCGCGGTGGAGCTGGCGCGCCTGCTGAAGTAATCGACAGCCGCGTGCCGGCCGCCGCGCTGCTCGAGCAGGAAGGCGCGAACGGCGCTAACATGCTGCTCTCTTCGCTCCCTCCCATTGCTCGCACCCACCTCGCCGCCCTTCGCCACATGTCGATTGCCGCCGTCCTCATCCCCGATTTCTCGCTGATCGTCCTGGGTTTTCTGCTGGCGCGCATGACCGACTGGGGCACATCCTTCTGGGCCGGTCTGGAAAAGCTGGTCTATTACGTGCTGTTTCCGGCATTGCTGTTCTATTCCACGACGCGCGCCGCCTTCGACTTCGCCAGCACCGGCAAGCTGCTGCAGGCCGCGCTGGGAGCCACCGCCGGCGGCATCGCGCTAGGCTGGCTGGCCAAGGCGCTGTTTCGCGCCGGTCCCATGGTGTTCGAGTCCGGCGTGCAAACCGCCTTCCGCTTCAATTCCTATATCGCCCTGGCGGTGGCATCGCGGCTGGCGGGTGAAGAAGGCACTTCCCTGATGGCGGTCATCATCGGCTTCGCCGTCCCGCTCTGCAATGCGGCGGCAGTCCATGCCCTGGTGCACAAGAGCGGCAGCCTGTTGAAGGAATTGGCCAAGAACCCGCTCCTGGTCGCCACGGCCGGCGGCGTGGCCTTCAATCTCCTCGGCCTGCAGCTCCCGGAGCTGGTCGGCGCCACCCTGTCGCGCCTGGCAAGCGCTTCGATTGCCGCGGGATTGATCGCGGTCGGCGCGGGCATACGCTGGTCGGGTCTGCGCGAGTCGCAAGGCATGGCGGCCTGGTTCCTGACGGTCAAGCTGCTCGCCGTGCCGCTGATCGGCTATCTGCTGGGCCGCTGGCTCGGCCTCGCGCCCTTGCAGCTGCAGATCGTGGTGATGTTCTGCGCCTTGCCGACCGCGTCGAGCTGCTATGTGCTGGCTTCGCGCATGGGCGGCAACGGTCCCTTCACCGCTTTCCTGGTCTCGGCCAGCACGGTGGGAGCGGCCATCACACTGCCGATCTGGCTGACAATCGCGCGCTGATTTCCGCCGGCGTCTGCCCGTGCTGGGCAAGCGCCCACTCGACATGCTCGCGCACCAGCGCGGAGGGATGATCGGCACGCGCGCGCAATGCCGCGACGATGGCCTCTGAAGTCCCGGTGCCGCGTGCCGCATTGCCAAGACCGACCGCGATATTGCGCAGCCAACGCTCATGCCCGATACGCCGAATCGGGCTGCCTTCCAGCCGATGGTTGAATTCTTCCTCGCTCCATGCGAACAGTTCCACCATGGTTGCGTTGTCTAGGCCATTGCGCACGTCGAAGTCCGGGAGAGTCGCGCGCCGGGCAAACTTGTTCCATGGGCAGACCAGTTGGCAGTCGTCGCAACCGTAGACGCGGTTGCCGATGAGTGGACGCAGTTCGACCGGAATGCTGCCTTTGAGCTCTATGGTCAGATAGGAAATGCAACGCCGCGCATCGAGCCGATAAGGGCCGACGATGGCCTGCGTCGGACAGACGTCGATACAGGCACGGCACTGGCCGCAATGGGCCTCGGCCGCTTCGTCCACCGGCAGCGGCAGGTCGGTATACAACTCGCCGAGGAAGAACATGGAACCGGCCTCGCGATTGAGCAGGAGCGTATGCTTGCCGCGCCAGCCCAGGCCGGCCTTGGCTGCCAGCTCCACCTCCATGACCGGTGCCGAGTCGGTGAATACCCGGTAGCCGAAGGCACCGATTTCATTCTCGATGCGTTGCGCGAGCTGCTGCAGTCTCGCTCGCAAGACCTTGTGATAGTCGCGCCCGCGCGCATAGATCGAAATGGTGGCCGCAGCGGCATCGTCCTGGCGCGCCTGTTCGCGTACGCGCCAGTTGTCGCCGGCATCGCGCGGCAGATAATCCATGCGCGCCATGATGACGCGCAGCGTTCCCGGCACCAGTTCGTCGGGCCGGGCGCGCTTCATGCCGTGCGCTGCCATATAATCCATCTCGCCGTGGCAGCCGGCCGCCAGCCAGGCCGCAAGGCCTTCTTCGGCATCGGCCAGGTCAATGCCGGCGATGCGGATATCGCCAAAGCCGAGTTCGGGCCCCCATGCCTTGATGGTCAGGGCGAGCGCGGCAAGGTCATGTTCCGGAGTGGCCATGGTGAAAAATGCAAGCGGCAGCCGGAATCTCCGTGCCGCATTCAGGAATTGCTGCGAAGTGCCAGCCCCTATTTTACGAGATGCCCCGTTTGAAGACTCACCTGCACGATGAAGCCGGCACCGCCGCCCTGGGCGCCGCCCTTGCGAACGCGCTGACGCCTGGCTTGGCGATCCATCTGCATGGCGATCTGGGCAGCGGCAAGACGACGCTGACGCGCGCGCTGCTGCACGCGGCAGGCCACACCGGCCGCGTCAAAAGTCCAACCTATACGCTGGCCGAACCGTACACGATCGTACTCGGCGGCGCGCCGGTGGAAGTGATCCACTTCGACCTGTACCGCATGGCAAGCCCCGAAGAATTCCTGGATGCCGGCTTTCGCGATCACTTCGGCGTCGACAAAATCTGCATCGTCGAATGGCCGGAGAAAGCCGCGCCGGTGTTGCCCCGGCCCGACGTCGAGGTATTCCTGACTATTTCGGGCGACGGTCGTGATGTAGAATTGCAAGCGTTGTCCGACCAGGGTATTCAATGTCTCGATCGTCTGAACTTCGCGCCAAATCTCTGACATCACGCCCTCGCCGCACTCTCGTCAAAGCCGGCGGCACCCTGCTCCTCTCCGTTTTCGCTTCCCTGCCCGCGCACGCAGCGCAGATTCTCGCGGTACGCGTGTGGCCGGCGGACGATTACACGCGCGTGACACTGGAGAACGACAGCGAGCTCAAGACCACGCACTTCCTGATCGGCGATCCGACGCGGCTGGTGGTCGACATCGAGGGCATCGAACTCAATCCCACCCTGAAGGAGCTGGTGGCGAAGATCCAGTCGAACGACCCTTATATCCGCCAGGTGCGCGTGGGCCAGAACCGGCCCAACGTGGTGCGCCTGGTGTTCGATCTCAAGGAAGAAGTCGATCCGCAGGTATTCACCTTGCGGCCTGTCGGCGGCTACCAGCACCGGCTGATCTTCGACCTCTACCCGGTCAATCCGCCCGATCCCATTCTCGCGCTGATCCAGAAGGGCGAATGGGGACGGGACCTTCTGGGAGAATCCCAGCCGCAGGCGGAAGCCAAGCCGCCGGCAGACAATCAGATCGCCAAGCCGGCGCCGCGTGAGGAAAAGC
>JAEWBA010000184.1 GCA_023391395.1 Pseudomonadota bacterium | reverse complement strand
ACCCAGCAGCGTATCCAGAACCTGGCGCCGCGTAGCGCCTTCGATCCGCGTTAGGTACAACGGCGCATGTACAAGGCCCACTTCGGCTTGCGCGAAGCGCCGTTCGGCATCACGCCGGACACTAGCTTCTTCTTCGCCTGCTCCAACTACCAGGAAGCGCTGAACACGCTCCTGATCGCCGCGAAGAACGGCGAAGGTTTCATCAAGATCACCGGTGAAGTCGGCATCGGCAAGACACTGCTGTGCCGCAAGTTCATGGCGACGCTGGACAAGAGTTTTGTCACTGCCTATATCCCCAATCCTTACCTGGAGCCGCGTACCCTGATGATGGCGCTGGCCGACGAACTGGAAATCCAGCTCGACAAGGATGTCGACCAGCACCAGCTTCTCAAATCGATCAACCACCGCCTGCTGGTCCTGGCCCGCGAAGGCAAGCGGGTGGTGCTGTGTCTGGACGAGGCGCAAGCGATGCCGGTGGAAAGCCTGGAGGCGTTACGCCTGCTGACCAATCTGGAAACGGAAAAGCGCAAGTTGCTGCAGATCGTGATGTTCGGTCAACCCGAGCTGGACAAGAAACTGCAGCAGGAAGTCATACGCCAGCTGAATCAGCGCATCACCTTTCACTATCATCTCGGGCCTCTCACGCGCGACGATCTGGAATTCTATGTTTCGCATCGCCTGAGCGTGGCAGGTTATTCCGGCAGCCGCTTGTTCGATCGGAGTGCGATTCGCGCGCTGTATTCCGCCAGCGGCGGCATTCCCCGACTGGCCAATATTCTTGCGCACAAATCCTTGATGCTTGGCTTCGGCGAAGGCAAGCAGCAGATCAATGCCCGCCACGTCCGTGCCGCCGCTGCGGACACCGGTGCCGCAAAACGCGGCTGGCGCCTGCGGCCGTGGGTATGGGCCGGGGCGTGCGGGCTGCTGGCGGCGGGCAGCGCAATGGGATGGACATATTTCCGATGAGCCTCATCAACAAGATGCTGCAGGATCTGGATGCACGTCGCTCCGATGCGAGCGGCAGCGATACCTATGGCGGGCAGATTCGGGCCGTGCCGGAGCGGCGTGGCATCCACGCGGCGTGGTGGGTGGCATTGGCATTGGCAATCGCCTTGCTGGGCGTGCTGACGTGGATGGCCTTGCGTCCGGAAGCGGCTTCACAGGAGGGAGCGAGAGCGCAGCTTCCCCTCAAGCTGGATACCGATTTGAAAGCCGTGCAGACGGCACCGCAACAGCATGCTCCGCAAGCAGCGATAACGGCGCCAGCCGTAAGTCTTCCGCTTCAGGTCGATACATCGCGTGCGCCTGTAACAGTTGCCGAGCCAGTGGCTGCACAGATTTCCGCGCCGCTCGATCCGGCGCCCGCGCCCGGGGACAAGCCTGCGGCCGAACCGCCATCGCCTCAGTTGTCCACGCCGAAACCCGCCGCCGTTGCTGTTCAGTCGGCCGCGCCGGCCAAACCCGGGCGCGTTCGAGATACCGGAACGAATCCAGCTCGCGCAGCATCCGACCGTTTACCATCAGCAGACGCAGTACAGGCGATTACGGCGAACAAGCAGGTCAAGGAACTGACGCCGCAACAGCGCGCCGAGAATGAATATCGAAAGGCGGTCAACCTGGTGCAACAGGGACGCAGCGCGGAAGCGATGGCTAGCCTGGAGCAGGCCTTGGAACTCGATGCGCGCCACGCTGCCGCGCGTCAGACGCTGATCGGTCTGCTGCTCGACAGTGGCCGGCGCGAAGACGCCATGCGGCGCGCCCGTGAGGGCTTAAGTCTGGATGCAGGCCAGCTAGGGCTGGCGATGATTCTGGCGCGCCTGCAGCTCGAGAAGGACGAACTTCGGCCTGCCATCGAAACGCTGGAGCGCTCCTTGCCGCATGCGGCGGGCCGTGCGGATTACGCGGCCTTCCTGGCGGCGCTGTTGCAGCGCGATGGGCGGCACAAGGAGGCTGCCCAGCAATACCTGCTCGCCCTGAATAAGGCGCCGCAAAACGGACTCTGGTGGATGGGCCTGGGGATCTCCCTGCAGGCAGACAACCGTCCTGCGGAAGCCCAGGAGGCATACGGCCGGGCGAAGTCGAGCGGCAGCCTCTCGCCCGAATTGCTGGCCTTTGTCGAGTCGCGTCTGAAGCAGTTGCAGCGTTGAAGCCTGTAGTTCAAATGATCTTGCCGGCCGTGGCTGGATCCAGCAGCTTGTCTTCCAGTCGCGGCCGGTAGGTCTTGAAAGCGTTGATCAACGCCCGCGGATCCGTGTCGTGCATCAGCAGCGCTGCATGTGAAGGCTTCAGAAATCCTTCGGCCACCGTGTGTTCCAGAAAACCGATCAGGCGGTCATAGTAAGCGTGCGCATTGAGCAGGCCGATCGGCTTGGCATGGAAGCCGAGCTGCGACCAAGTGAATATCTCGAATAGCTCCTCTAGCGTCCCTATGCCCCCGGGCATGGCGATGAAGCCGTCCGACAGTTCGGCCATCATGGCCTTGCGCTCATGCATGTCCTTGACGACATGGAGCTTGCTCAAGCCGTGATGGCCGACTTCCTTGTCCATCAGCGCTTGGGGAATGACGCCGGTGACCTGACCGCCCAGGCGCAACACTTCGTCGGCGATGACGCCCATCAGCCCGACACGTCCCCCGCCATAGACGAGGGCGAGTCCGTCGGCCACCATTTCCCGCGCCAATCCACGTGCGGCATCGGCGTAGTCGGACGATGCTCCTGTCGCGGAGCCGCAATATACGCAAATCGATTTCATCCGGTCCTGCTTGAAAGAGGAAAGGGCGACGCGATTCCGGGCACGGTCAGGCGGCCTTGGCGGAATATTCGTCGGCCAGCTTCTTGAACAGCGACTGCGTTTCTCCCCGCAGGTAAGGGGCGATCACCGAGAGCGTCTGGTAGCAGCCGCGTGCCAGGGCTTCCGCCATGGCTTCCTGTTCGCTGTACTTGCGCGGATTGCGCACGTATTCGTAGGACAGCCAATAGGTAGCCACGACCACCATGTTGGTGGCCAGCGCATCGATCTCCATGTCGGTGGCTTCCAGGGCGCTCTCGCTGCGCAACTCCAGGCAAAGCTGCTGGGCGACGTGCACCTTGTGCGCCAGGATCTGCTTGAAATGCACTTCCAGCTTGCGATTGCGCGACAGGAGATCGCTCAGGTCGCGATAGA
>JAEWBA010000422.1 GCA_023391395.1 Pseudomonadota bacterium | reverse complement strand
GTTCCCGCACCGCAGGGTCGTCGACGGCGGACTGGTTCATCGGCGTCAGCACCATGCCTGGCGCGATATTGTTGACGTTGATGTTGTGTTCGGCCAGTTCCAGAGCCAGCGTGGTGCTCAGGTTGCGCAAGCCGCCCTTGGCGGCGTCATAGGCGGAGGCGCCGGCGCGCGGAATTTCCTGGTGCACGCTCGTGATATTGAGAATGCTGCCATGCCGCCCCGAACCCTCGATGGCGCGAATGAATTCACGGCAGCAATAGAAGGCGCCTGATAGGTCGGTGCGGATGCCGTTCTCCCAGTCCTCGTCGCTCATGTCCTTGACCGGCTTGCCCAGCGCATCGATTCCGGCGTTGTTGACCAGAATGGTCGGCACTCCCATTTGTTGCCGTATCTCTTGGAACAGCTGCCGTACCTGTTCCGGATCGCGTTGATCGAGGGCGTACAGCGCCGCTTTGACGCCGGCGGCTTCCGCTTCGCTTGTAGTGCGTTCGCCGCCCTCGCGATCATGGAAATACGTGACGACCACATCCGCCCCTTCGCTGGCGAAACCCAGAGCGATCGCCCGTCCCATGCCCGAATCCGAGCCGGTGACGATGGCCAGTTCACCTTTCAATACCTGCCCCTCCATACCCATCTCCTTCGCATCCTTTGCACCGCTTCAATGCGGCAGCAAGCGGTCCAGCTTGGCCAGCAAGCCCTTGCGGTTTTTGTGCCGGACTTCATAGGAGCGGATCTTGCGCAGTTCGGCCGGCGACAGCGACTTCAATTGCGCGGCGATCTGCGGAATGGTCAGGTGCTGATAATCCTTGAGCGGCAATCCGCGATCGGGCGAGCGGCCCTCCTTGTCCTTCTGTTTCTCCGTCCTGGTTTCCCCATATTGCGAACGCTGTTTGTTCACGATACGCGCAGCAACCTCTTCCTCGCGCCCAGGATAACGGTGTTCCTGCTGGAAGCGCTGACGCAGCTTCTTGTATTCGCGTTCACGCTTGGAACTGGCTCCGGTCGGCATGACACACCTCCTTCCAATAAACGTGGATACGACCGATTCAGCATGATTCGTGCCGGGTGCGGCGCAGGCTTCTTCGGCAAGCGCGGAACTTCAGCCGGCGCGCTTGTTTCAAAAGTAATCCGTCCCTTGCGGCGGCGCTGCCGCGCAGGATTTTCGAGTGCAGGAGAGATTTCTACAAAGGAGAAACATCATGCAAGTAGCCGATGCAATGACACGCGATGTGCAACTGGCCAACCCCGACATGAGCCTGACCGAAGCCGCAAAAATGATGGTCGATGGCGACTGCGGCGTTCTGCCGGTGAGTGAAAACGACCGGCTGGTGGGCATGATTACCGACCGGGACATCGTGGTGCGCGCCGTGGCGCAGGGCAAGACAGAGACGTGCAAGATCCGGGACGTCATGAGCACGGAGGTGAAATACTGCTTCGAGGACGACGATATCGAGGACGTCGCCCAAAACATGGGGGATCTGCAGATTCGCCGGCTGCCGGTGGTTACGCGCGATAAGCGGCTGGTCGGCATCCTCTCGCTGGGGGACATCAGCACAGCCGCCGATTCCATGGCCAGCGGCGAGGCGCTTTCCTCGATTTCCGAGCCGAGTTCGCAGCATGTATCGACGGGAGCGCGCCCGCATTGAGGCGTAAGGCCGCAGAGGTCGCGGCGCAAAAACAAAACGCCGGCGTGAAGCCGGCGTTCCTTTAGGCAACGAAGTCTTGCTTATGCCACTGTCGCTATCGGCTCTTCCGCCGGAGCCGAGCTGCGGATCAGGTGATCGAAGGCGGACAGTGCGGCTATCGAACCTTCGCCCATGGCGATGATGATCTGCTTGTAAGGCACGGTCGTGGCATCGCCGGCGGCGAACACGCCCGGCACCGAGGTCTCGCCGCGCGCATCGACTTCGATCTCGCCGCGCTTGCTCAACGCCACCGTGTCCTTCAGCCATTCGGTGTTGGGCAGAAGGCCGATCTGCACGAAGACGCCTTCCAGCTCGACACGATGCGCTTCACCGGTCTTGCGGTCGGTGTAGTTCAGGCCGTTGAGCTTGGCACCGTCGCCGGTGACTTTCGTGGTCTGGGCATTGGTGACCACGGTCACGTTCGGCAGGCTGTGGAGTTTGCGCTGCAGTACGGCATCGGCGCGCAACTGGGTATCGAACTCGATCAGCGTCACGTGCGCAACCAGGCCGGCCAGGTCGATCGCCGCTTCCACGCCCGAGTTGCCGCCGCCGATCACCGCCACGCGCTTACCCTTGAACAGCGGGCCGTCGCAGTGCGGGCAGTAAGTCACGCCCTTGTTGCGGTACTCTTGCTCGCCCGGCACGTTCATCGAGCGCCAGCGCGCACCGGTCGCCAGGATCACGCTCTTGGCCTTCAGACTGGCGCCGCTGGCCAGCTTGACCTCGTGGATTTCGCCCGGCACCAACGCCTGCGCGCGCTGCAAATTCATCACATCGACGTCGTAGGCCTTGACGTGCTGCTCCAGGGCCATGCCGAGCTTGGGACCGTCGGTCTCCTTGACCGAGATGAAGTTCTCGATGCTCATGGTGTCCAGCACCTGGCCGCCGAAGCGCTCGGCTACCACGCCGGTGCGGATGCCCTTGCGCGCCGCGTAGATCGCAGCCGCCGCGCCGGCCGGGCCGCCGCCCACCACCAGCACGTCGAATACATCCTTTTGCGCGATCTTGGCCGCCTCGCGTTCGGCCGCGCCGGTATCGAGCTTGGCGAGGATTTCCTCGACGCCCATACGGCCCTGGCCGAAGTTTTCGCCGTTCAGGTAAATGGTCGGCACCGCCATGACTTGGCGCTGCTCGACCTCATCCTGGAACAGCGCGCCGTCGATCATGACGTGGCGGATGTTCGGGTTGATGACGGCCATCAGGTTCAGCGATTGCACCACTTCCGGGCAGTTCTGGCAGGACAGCGAGATATAGGTCTCGAAGTTGTATTCGCCGGGCAGATTGCGGATCTGCTCGATCACCTCCGCATCGACCTTGGGCGGATGGCCGCCGACTTGCAGAAGCGCCAACACCAGGGACGTGAACTCATGCCCCATCGGAATGCCGGCGAAGCGAATGTCCATGTTGCTGCCGGCACGGTTCAGACTGAAAGACGGAATGCGCAGACCGGCATCGCTCGTCTCCGTCAGCGTGATCTTGTCGGACAGCGCGGCGATTTCCTGCAGCATTTCGCGCATTTCGCGCGAGGCGTCGCCATTGTCGAGGTTGGCAACAATCTCGATGCCTTGCGTGACTTTTTCGAGATAGGCCTTCAATTGGGTCTGGAGATTGGTGTCGAGCATGATGTCCTCGCTTTCTTTAGGTCTTTTGATGCGCTTTTCGAGTGTGAAAAACCACCGCCGGATGAGCTTATGGCTCCCGGATCAATAGGATTGCAAGCTGATCTGGAGGTAGGCCTGCCGGCACGAAAAGCCCTCCGGCAGGCACGGCGCGCGCCTAGTGGCGGCGCGCCGGAATACCGCTTGTGGCCTTAGATCTTGCCGACCAGGTCGAGCGAAGGTGCCAGCGTCTTCTCGCCTTCCTTCCACTTGGCGGGGCAGACTTCACCCGGGTGGGATGCAACGTACTGTGCAGCCTTGACCTTGCGCAGCAGTTCGTTGGCGTCGCGGCCGATGCCGCCGGCGGTGATTTCAACGATCTGGATCTTGCCTTCCGGGTCGATCACGAAGGTACCGCGATCGGCGATGCCGTCGGACTCGATCAGCACGTCGAAGTTGCGCGAGATCTGATGGGTCGGGTCGCCCACCATCACGTATTCGATCTGCTTGATCGCTTCGGAGGTATCGTGCCAAGCCTTGTGGCTGAAGTGGGTATCGGTGGAGACGCTGTAGATTTCCACGCCCAGCTTCTTGAATTCAGCGTAGTTCTTCGCCAGATCTTCCAGTTCAGTCGGGCAGACGAAGGTAAAGTCGGCCGGATAGAAGAACACGACGGACCACTTGCCCTTCAGGTCGGCTTCGGTGACTTCGATAAACTTGCCTTTTTGAAAAGCCGTTGCTTTGAAGGGTTTGACTTCGGTATTAATCAGGGACATGTGCCTCTCCTTTCGGGGTTAAAAACGGATGACAGCTGCATCTTAAAGC
>JAEWBA010000170.1 GCA_023391395.1 Pseudomonadota bacterium | reverse complement strand
GGTTGCTGCAACTGGAACTCACCGAGAGCATGGTGATTAAGAATCCCAGTCAGGCTACCCGCATGATGAAGGAGTTGCAGCTCATGGGGGTGCGGCTCGACCTGGACGATTTTGGCACCGGCTATTCCTCGCTCGCCTATCTGAAGCGCTTCCCGCTGCACAGCCTGAAGATCGACCGTTCCTTCATCCGCGACATCCCGCACGGCCCTAACGATACCGCCATTACCCAGGCCATCATCGCCATGGCGCATTCGCTCGGCATGCGCGTGGTGGCGGAAGGGGTGGAGCGTGCCGACCAGGTGGAAGCACTGCGCCGCTTCGGCTGCGACGACTATCAGGGTTTCTATTTCAGCCGACCGGTGCCGCTGGAGCAATTCATCGCATTGCTGGATAAGCAGCCCCAGCTGGTTGCCAGCGCGTGAAGCGGCAGGACAATGACAACGCGAAGCGGAGACAGCACCGATGGACCATGCGCATTATTCTCAGATTGAAATCCTGAGTTTCGACGAGGCCGGCGGCTTGCCGGTCCAGGGCACGCTGATCGAGCAGATTGTCCACCTGCTCAACTCGCAGACGGTATTCAGCGACATCCTCATTCACCAGAACAGCCCCATCATGCTGCGCCAGCCGAAGCGCCTGGTGGCCGTATCGGACACGCCGATCACGCGCGAGGAGCTGGAGGAGTTTTTCGAAGTAATCGAGCCGGAATGGCGCGACCGCATCCGCGACCGCGCCTTCGACCGCTCCAAGGATCTGTACAGCGCCCGCATCCGCGCCAACTGCTTTTCCTTCCAGGGCAACAAGCGGCTCGGATGCGTGATCCGGCGTTTTCCGACCGAACCCATGTCGCTGGACAGCCTGGGCCTGCCGCCGGCGATGCAGGATTTCGCCGAGCTCGACAATGGATTGGTGCTGCTCATCGGCGACACCTGCCAGGGGAAGTCGACCACCATCGCGGCCTTGCTTGACCAGATCAACAGGCAGCGTTCCGGCCACATCATCACCATCGAGGATCCAGTGGAAATCCTGATCCCGCAGCGCAGATGCATCATCACGCAGCGTGAAGTCGGTGCCGACGGCGATGTGGAAAGCTATTACCTCGGCGCGCTGGATGCCTTGCGCGAGCGCCCCGACGTCATTCTGATCGGGGAAATCCGCGACGCCGAGACGGCCCAGGAGGCCTTGGCCCTGTCCGAAGCGGGACCGCTGGTGTTCGCCACCCTGCATGCCCGGTCCATCGAACTCGGCCTGCAAAAGCTGCTGCGCCTCTTGGGCAATGCCGATGCCCCGGCTCAAGCCTTGGCCCATACCCTGCGCGGGGTGATCTGCCAGGCCCTGGTGCCGTCGGTGGCAGGCGATGCCTACCACCTGGCCACCGAATGCCTCTCTGCCCACCCGGAGGTGGCGCGCCTGATCGAAACCCGCAATATTGGCGCTATCCGGCCCCTGCTGGAAAAGTTGGGCGGCACGCCCGGCACCGGTTGCCATACGATGAACAGTCAATTGCGGGACCTGGTTCAGGCCGGCAAGATCAGCGTCGAGGATGCGCGCCGAGCCAGTACGGACCGCCTCCAATTTGCTGACCTGTTCGCGGCCTGAGAGCAGCGGGTTTGCCTTGATTATGATCAAGGCTGACTAAGTCTTTCAAATCAACAACATAACGATGCCCGGGGCCGGTTTTCCACAGGTTTGGCCACAGGAAATGTGGGTAAGTGCGGTGCGGCGCCGGACATTGTTTCCCATGAATATGGGATCGCCTCGGCGCCTGCGGCGGAGTGTAATGCGAAGTGGCTGCGCCTGGACCGGGCGAGGGGAAACATCCCCAGGCAGACCGTTTTGAATGGACCAATCATGACTACCTCGCCGAATTCGATCGAAGAACGCCTGTACGTATTGCGCACCCGTTGGGAGCGCTACGTTGCCAATGGCCGTTTCGAGCAATTCATCGAATTCACGGTGGCGGTCAACAGCCTGGCCGAGTATTTCTCGCGGCTGCGCCTGCCCGGCCTAGTGCGGCTGTGCGAGGGGTTGGAAAACTCCGCCCTGGCCCGGCTCGGCGACGGTTCGAGTCATCCGATCGAGCAACAGGAAATCCAATCCCTGCAACGCCAGCTCGATACCTTGCTGGGCTCGGTGGCGACTTCGCGCCTGCATCCCGCCGACCGGCGCAGCGAAGAAACGGTAGAAGCGGCTCCTGATATCGACTGGATCAAGCCGCGTTCGGTCTGGATGGGGGCGCCGCCGGAAAAGCGCGGCATGGCGGATGCGCTAGCGCGGCAACTGCAATTCTTCGGTTTCAAGGTATTCGACATCGGCTGGGAGGGGCAAGGCCTCCCGGACGACAAGCCGCTGGCGGTGCTGTTCGTTCCGGCCGGCGATGAAGCGCGGCCGGAAGAATTCGCACGGATTGCCGCCATCCGGGCCGGCTGCCCCGCCAGCCAATTGCTGTATCTCGGCGTGCAATCGGCGATCGAGCCGATCGTGGCCCTGATGCGTGCCGGTATCGACGTCACCGTCCCTGCCGAAGACCAGCCGGCCATGGTGCTCAACTGCATTCTCGACCTGGTGCAGACCAACGAGCAGGAACAGTAC
>JAEWBA010000121.1 GCA_023391395.1 Pseudomonadota bacterium | reverse complement strand
TCGCCACCAAGTGCGGCAAACCCTGGCCGCCGAATTCGGGATCGCAGCGCAGGCCGTTCCAGCCGCCCTCGACATAGAGGCGGTACGCCTCCTTGAAGCCGGCCGGCGTCGTCACCTCGCCATCCTTCCAGCACGCGCCTTCGATATCGCCGCCGCGGTTCAGAGGCGCCAGCACATCCTGCGCCAGGCGCGCCGCTTCTTCATGGATGGAGGCGACCAGGTCGGCCGACAATTCCTCGCAGCCGGGAAGCGCGGCGATGCGATCCAGGGCGGCCAGTTCTTCAGTGACGAAGCGGATTTCCTTGAGAGGTGCGATGTAAGTGCTCATGCAAGTGCAATTGAAGTCGGATGGAATTACAGGCGCGGCTGGCGAACGCCGCTGCGCCGGCTGCGGGCGATTTGTTCGTTAGATGACGGCCAGCGGCGACGAGGCGGTGGCGACGGTCTTGCCCGCGGCGTCATTGACAACTGCGCGGGTGAAGGCGACGCGGCTGCCCATCTTTTCCACTTCGGCCACGACTTCATAGTGGCCATGCGGTGCGGCGCGCAGATAGTTGACGGTGACGGCGACGCTGGCCACCGTGACGCCGGCCTCGGTCTGCGAGATGGCGGCAAAGGCCATGCCGAAATCGGCCATGGTTGCCAGGATGCCGCCCTGGACCACGCCAGTGCCCTGGGTGAACTGCGCGCCGATCTCGAAGGACAGACGCACGTAACCCCGTCGCACTTCGCGGATGACCAGGCCCATGCTGGCGCCCAGCGGATTGATTTCACGGGGAATCGGCGTGTCGCGCAAGCCTTCCGCAAGAATGCGGGCCAGCAGGAGACGTTCTTCGTTGTCCTTTTTCTGGGGAGTGGAGCTGTTCATCGAGGTGTCTTTCCGCAAGTTGGAGCTGCGGCGACGGCTGTAGCAGGAGCTGCCTCGGCTGCCTCACTACGTCTCCACGGACAAGCGCGTGCCTCGGCAGCCCGGCGCAAGCGCCGTCGCCTCTTGAATCGTCAATGTACTTGACGTTATCGATACCGTCAAGAATCCTTGACGAACTCCGCGCTGAAAGAAGGTTTTTCGGGATGCAGCGGAAATGGCATCAGGAGCGCCGCTCCTCATCCCCTGGCCAGGCTTTTGAGAGTATGCGGCGCAACTCGTTCAGGTCGTCCTCGCCTATGGATCTGGCCAGTTCCGCCTCGATGCTGGCCAGACCCCGTGCCGCCTTGGCCGACATTTCCCAACCCTTGTCGGTGAAGCGCAGGAGCTTCAAGCGCCGATCGCTTTCACAGTCGATGATTTCGATCAGCCCCCGATTGGCGGCTTCGCCCGCAAGCTGGTGGATGGCCTGGCGCGACACAGCCATTCTCTTTGCGGTTTCCGAAATGCCGATCGGCTTGCGCCCCATATGCGCGAACATGCGTGCCATGGCGGGCGTGACAAAGCTGTAGCCGCTCTTGGCGGCATGTTCCAGCACGCGCTCTTCCATCCACTCGTAGCGCCGCATCAGCAGATGGCGCAGGTAGGGCCGGTTTCCGCTCATTAGACGCCTGCCCCTCAGGAACGGTTCAAGACCGCCATGGTGAGACGTGATATGCATACCAGGCGATCCGCTTCGTCGGTAATGCGAATCTCCCAGACATGGCTGGAGCGTCCCAGGTGGATCGGACGCGCGCGGCCGATCACGTACCCCTCACGTGCAGAACGCACGTGGTTGGCATTGATCTCCTGCCCCACGCAGTACTGCTTCGGGAAATCCACGCACAGGTTGCTGGCACAACTACCCAGCGTTTCCGCCAGCAGGACGGAAGCCCCGCCGTGCAGCAGCTTGAAAGGTTGGAAGGTGCGGTGATCGACCGGCATGCGGGCGGCTAGCCAATCGTCTCCATATTCCGTGAGCTCGATGCCGAGATGGGCAACAGCGGTGCCCTCATGTCCTTGATTGAGTTGCGCGATATCGATTGGGGCGTGCCAGATAGCCATAGTGAAGCAAAGAAAGGAAATAAAAAAATGCCGGCATCGTTGACCGGCATGGCTTTGTCCTTATTCTATTTCTCCGTGAACTGGCCGCGCAACTGATGCGTGAGCGTCTTGCCGGCGCCCGACCTCGGCAGCGCGCCGGTGAGGTGCAGGACACGCCGGATCTTGTAACGCGCCAGGCGCTCGCCGGCAACGGCCTGCTCTTTTTCCTGGCTCAGTTGCATGCCCAGCTTGAGCGCCACGATGGCGATGACCGTTTCGCCCAATCTTGGCCTAACTGTTCCACCAGCGATGGGCATGGCTTGCCAAAGGCATTGTACAAGCATCACGCCAAGCACATGTGTGGCAAGAAGCAGACGATGGGTTTCAGGGATGAACGCAAATACAGTAAAATCGCCGCCGTTTCTACGATTTCAGAGACATTTGCATCAATCATCGTTTGACGGCTCAGCGTCGCAGCCTGACGCCTTTCTCCTTTCAGTGCAGTTGATTTCCAGCCGGCTATGGAGCTTGCTTCAGGCTGAATCAAGGAATCCGTCCTCCCGGCTGAGCAAGGCCCGTACCGATTTGCCTGGACGAATCGGCGATGCAAGGACAGGCAGCCGATCCCCGGATAAGTGCGCAATGCACGGTGAGAATGAATCATGGATCTCCCCAAGCGCCCACAAGGGCAACTCCATTCGGCATACCGCGCCTACCGGCGCCTGGCGATGCCGTGGCAGCTTGCAGTCTTTCTCCTGCTTGCCTTGTCCCTGACCTGGGGGCTGATTGCGATGGAACTCGCGCGCCTTCAACGCATCGCCGAGCGCGAGAGCAAAAAGGAGATCAGCAATCTCGCCCACGCCTTTGCCGAGGAGGTCAATTCCTACATCAACACCATAGACC
>JAEWBA010000114.1 GCA_023391395.1 Pseudomonadota bacterium | reverse complement strand
TGGTACGCCTGCGCAAGGAATGGTTCACCCAGGAAGCGAGCCGCGGGCTGATGGTGGTGGCGCTGTGGCCGCTGGCACAGATCTTTCCCCAAGGCTATCTGTTCGGCCTGGGGCAGTTTTTCCCCTTGCTGTCGGACTGGCTGTCGCGCTGGCTGGAAACTCCAGTCGATCTGGCCGCGCTGCTCCGGCATGGCGCGCAGCTGACGGTGCAGGAATACTGGCTGGCCGAAACCATCATCACCGCCTGCGGCCTGACTGGCGCGGCACTGACCCTGCTGTGCCTGCTGCGCAAGCACGCGCCCAAGGCGCTGCTCGTGCCGCTCTTCCTGCTGCTGGCGCTGACGGTCAAGGCGATGGCCAATGCGCTCATGTTCGGGCCGGAAAATGCCTTCGCCTGGCTGACGCCCGGCGCGCGCGGCGGCATCCTGGTAGGGTCGATGATGACCGCCGGACTGGCCTTTGCAAGGCCGGTCGCGCAGCGCTACCTCGCCGTCGTCTCGCTGTTGACCAGCATGATCGTCGCCAACCTGGTGCCCAACAACCCCTACTTCATCGCAACCCTGCAGGCCTGGGTGCAAGGCAAGTTCCTCAACTTCAACGGCGCGGCGCAATTCCTGGCGCTGGCCTGGCCCTTTTTCGCACTGTGGTTCCTGCTGCACCCGGTGCACCGTCTGAAGAGAAACTGAGCGGGGTGTATGATTTGGCTTTATCTCCGCACCATTTCCCCATGTCTGACCAGTCTTACTACAAGCATCACGTCTTCTTTTGCCTGAACCAACGCGAGGAAGGTCGCCCTTGCTGCCATGATCGCGGCGCGCAGGCGGCCCAGGAACACGCCAAGAAACGCATCAAGGAACTGAACCTGAACGGCCAGGGCAAGGTGCGCATCAACAAGGCGGGCTGCCTCGACCGTTGCGAGGAAGGCCCGGTGATCGTGGTCTATCCGGAAGGCACCTGGTACACCTACGTCGACAACGAGGACATCGATGAAATCATCGAGTCGCACCTGGTCGGCGGCAAACCGGTGGATCGCCTGAAGATCTGAGGCGCGCTCCATGAACGCCCAGACCCAACGCTTCACGCTGCAAGGCGCGGCCGGCGCGCTGGAATGCGCGCTCGACCTGCCCGCCGCCGCCCCGCGCGGCATCGCACTGGTGGCGCACCCGCATCCCCTGTTTGGCGGCACCATGGACAACAAGGTGACGCAAACGCTGGCGCGTGCCTTCGTCGCGCTCGGCTACGCGACGGCACGCATGAATTTCCGCGGCGTCGGTGCCTCAGCCGGCGCGCACGACGAAGGCCGCGGTGAAACCGAAGACATGGCCTTGCTGCTGGCCCACATGCAGCAGCAGTACCCCGGCCTGCCGTTTGCGCTTTCCGGCTTTTCTTTCGGTACCTTCGTGCAGGCGCAATTGCAACAGCGCCTGATCGCGCAGGGCACGCCGGCCGAGCGCCTGGTCTTGGTCGGCAGTGCGGCCGGAAAGTGGGCGATGCCGGAGATTCCCGCCAACACCATCCTGATCCACGGCGAACTGGACGACACCATTCCCTTGTCGGCGGTGCTGGATTGGCTGCGCCCGCAGAACATCCCGGTACTCGTAGTTCCCGGCGCCGATCACTTTTTTCACCGGAAATTGCAACATATCAAGAATTTCGTTGTCGAAATGTGGCATCGCTGATTCCACCAGGAAATATTACGGAAACAGCAATGCAAGATAGGCAAGGGAATAGTAGCAATTGCGTCTGACATTCCGGACCTCTGCCTGTCATTCCGAAGCTAATGAGCAATGTTCATGCATTCATGGAGATTCTTCATGTCGCTCGGGATGACGGGTCAATGCACGGAATGACAGGCGCGATGCCTGGAATGACAAGTTCGGGTTCCAAGTAAGTGAGCGCTCAATGGCCAAGCTTGCATGACAAGTCCGCAAGGGCTTGGCCGAATCTTGCCTTCGACGGGAAATTCCAGGTCGCCGTAACGTTCATGCGGCGCGGCAAGGCCTATAATTCCCCAGCTCAACTTGTTTTCAATCACGGTTCGCGCCCGCGCCGGTGCAGCCCACATATTTACGGCCTCCCATGAAAAAATTGCTCGCAGCACTGGCTGCCTCCGCCTTCTTTTTTTCCGCCGCACAGGCGCAATCGCTTCCCCCGCCCACCGTCGCCGCCAAATCTTGGCTCCTGCTGGACTCCACCAGCGGACAGGTGCTGGGCGCCCATGAGCCCGCGCTGCGCGTCGAACCGGCTTCGTTGGTCAAGATCATGACCGCTTACCTGGCCTTTTCGGCCATCAAGGAAAAGCGCCTCGATCCCGAAATGCTGGTGAATGTGTCGGTGCGCGCCTGGAAGGTCGATCCGAGCAGCTCGAAGATGTTCATCGATCCGGCCACTCCGGTGAAGGTCAGCGATCTTCTCTACGGCCTGATCGTACAGTCGGGCAACGACGCCGCGGTAGCGCTGGCCGAAGCCGTGGCCGGGACGGAAGACACGTTCGTCGAACTGATGAACCGTGAGGCGGCGCGCCTGGGCATGAAATCGACGCGTTATGCCAACTCGCACGGCTTGCCGGACCCGAACAACTACACCACCGCCGAAGACCTGGCGATTCTGGCCAAGCGCATGATCGCGGACCACCCGGATTACTACAAGATTTACTCGACCAAGGACTTCACTTACAACAAGATCAAGCAGTCCAACCGCAACCGCCTGCTGTGGCTGGATCCCTCCGTCGACGGCATGAAGACCGGACACACCTCCAGCGCCGGCTATTCGCTGATCTCGACCGCCAAGCGCAACGGCGGCGCCGGCGAACGCCGCCTGATTTCCATCCTGCTTGGCACGCAATCCGATTCGGTGCGCGCGCAGGAAAGCCAGAAATTGCTGAACTGGGGCTTCCAGAATTTCGACACCGTGAAGCTCTATGCCAAGGACCAACCGGTCGCCACGCCCGATGTGTGGAAGGGCTCGAGAAGCACGGTGAAGATCGGTTTCAAGGAGGACGTCTACGTCACCGTGCCGCGCGGCGTCGCCGAAAAGCTCAAGCCGGTCCTGGAACGCACCGACCCGCTGATCGCTCCGGTGCAGGAAAACAGCAAGGTCGGCGTGCTGAAGATGACCGTGGATGGCAAGACCATCTCGGAACTGCCGGTGGTGGCACTGGAGCAGGTGAACGAGGCCGGCCTCTTCGGCCGCGCCTGGGATGCCGTGCGCCTGTGGATGAAATAAGCCCTTGATGCGGCCGGCGCCACGCTGGCTGCCGCCAAGATTCACGCCCCGCATTGCGGGGCGTTTTTCTTCCCGAAGCGCCGCAGGCGGCCGGGCGCCATTTGTGGAAGAATGGTTTCTTCTCCTCTTCGCACGATCATCATGCAATCCTCCCTGGTTTACCTCAACGGCGAATTCCTCGCCCCTTCGGAGGCGAGAATTTCGGTGCTCGACCGCGGCTTCATCTTCGGCGACGGCGTGTACGAAGTGATTCCCATGTATGGCCGCCGGCCATTCCGCGCGAAGCAGCACATGGCGCGGCTGTTTCGCAGCCTGGCGGCGGTCGGCATCGCCAACCCGCACAGCGAAGAAGAATGGATGGCCTTGATCGGCAAGGTGGCCGATGCCTTTCCCGACGATGACCAGTTGGTCTACCTGCAAGTCACCCGCGGCGTCGCCCGGCGTGCCCATGCTTTCCCAAAGGATGCGGCGCCCACGGTATTCATCATGACCAACACCCTCACGCGACCCGGCGCGGACGAGGTAGAACGCGGCGTGAGCTGCGTATCGATGGAAGACAAGCGCTGGCTGCATTGCGATATCAAGTCGATCTCGCTGCTGGGCAATGTGCTGGCGGCCCAGGAGGCGGCGCAAGCCAGCGCCACCGAAGCCATCCAGTTCCGTGACGGCTTCCTGACCGAGGCATCGGCATCGAATGTCTGGGTCGCCAAGGACGGCAAGCTCATGGCGCCGCCCCGCGACAAGCTGATACTCGAAGGCATCCGCTACGCCCTGATCGAGGAATTGTGCGCCGCTGCCGGCATTCCCTTCGAAGAACGCCGCATCGCCCGCGAGGAAGTGTTCGCGGCTGATGAAGTGATGCTGTCCTCGGCCTCCAAGGAAGTGCTTCCGGTGGTAGCGATCGATGGCCGCCCGGTCGGCAATGGCAAGCCGGGACCGATTGCGCGCCAGCTATACGCCGCCTATCAGGCCGCCAAAACTGCATGAGCAGGGCACGCGTACAATGGGGGCATGAATGCCCCGCGTGAATTCCCTGGCGCCAACGATTCCGGATGAATGAAGCCATGCCCCAAGCAACAACCGATAGCCTGATCGAATATCCGAGCGACTTTCCGATCAAAGTGATGGGAGCGATGCAGGACGCTTTCGCACAAACCATCGTGGAATTGGTCATGCAGCATGACCCCAGTTTTCACGCCGGCAAGATGGAAATGCGCCCTTCCTCCCAGGGCAATTACTTGTCGCTGACCGTCACCGTGCGCGCCACCAGCCGCGAGCAGCTCGACAATCTGTACCGGGCGCTATCCTCGCATCCGATGGTGAAGGTGGTGCTGTAAGCACGGGAAGCAGCTCGCGTCGCCTTGCCATTCAGAGCGCGCGTCTGGGGACCTGCAAGATTCCTCGCTGGCGCTCGGGATGACAAACCGCTGGCCTGTTTTCTTTCTCTTGCTTCAAGCGCTCAGTTCGCCGCTGAGGTCCCGCGTCAGGCCGGCACACACTTCCTCCGGCGACAGGCCCAGGGCGAACAGATGGTGCAGCTTGGCGAACAGTGCCTCAAATGTCATGTCGCCAGCCCCCACCACGCCGGCGCGCACGAGTGCCGAACCGGTCGCATAGGTGCCGGGCGCAACCCCACCATGCGCGCATTGACTGCAGGCGGCGATCACGATGCCGCGGGCAGCGCCATTCGCCAATATCTCCAGTAACGCAGGCTCGCGATCCGGCGCATTGCCGGCGCCATAGCACTCCAGCACCAGGGCTTGCGTGGGTAAATCCAGCACTGCCTTGACCAGGGAAAGCGGCATGCCGGGCGTGAAGCGGAGCGCGTGAATCCGGCCGCTGTCGTAGGACGGCAGCTCGAAGCGCTCCTGCGTTGCCCGCGGCAGCAGCAGCGCCGTATTGAGAAGCGCCCTGCCGGTGTCGTCTTGCGTAAGGCTCAGGCGCTCTTGTGCCAGATAAGGATAGTTGGGCGTATCGAAGGCTTGCAAGGCGGTGGAACTGGTCTTCACTGCACGGTTGCCGCGCAGCAAGCGGCGGCCGAAGTAGATGGCGACTTCCTGGAGGGTCTCCGATGCGGCGTAGCGCAGGGCGCCCAGCAGGTTGGGCAAGGCATCCGAGCCAGGCTCGCCCAGCGGTATCTGCGAACCTGTCAGGATGACCGGCTTGCGCAAGCCTTGCAGCATGAAAGACAACGCCGAGGCGGTATAGGCCATGGTGTCGGTACCGTGCAGGACCACGAAGCCATCGAAATCACTATAACGGTCTGCGATATCGTGGGCGACGCGCTGCCAGTCGGCCGGTGTGGCGTTACTGCTATCGATCGGCTGCGCATAGGCATGCAGGCTGAAGCGCGGTAAATCGGGGGCCTGGCCTAGCAATTCCGGCAAGACGCGGTCGAACTCCGGCATCGGTGCATAGCCTTGCGCAGTCCTTGCCATGCCTATCGTGCCGCCGGCATAAATCAGCGCGATGTGTTTGTCCTTCAATGGCGCCATCGTGGTCCCCTCAGCAATAT
>JAEWBA010000095.1 GCA_023391395.1 Pseudomonadota bacterium | reverse complement strand
GGCGGGCTGAATTGCGAAATCGTGTCGCGGATCTTGCCGGTGACAAGCGGCATGCGCCGCACGTCGGGCCGGTCGATGGAACGCTCCCAGAATTCCGGTTCGAAATTGGTGGGCCCCAGTTTAAGGAGCGGATGGGTGCGCTCGTAATAAGGCATCAGCTCGTTCAATCCGAATGGCCAGCCGCTATGGTTCACCCAGTCGCGCTTCTCGAAATCCCAAGGGTCGAGCGGGCGGCACCAGCCGCCCCAGCAATTGCTGCTGCCTCCGAGGAAACGGCTGCGGCTGCCATCGGCGAAGCTGTAACGCCATTCGCCGACATCCTCGCCCCGGTACAGGTCGCGCGTATCGTCATCCGGATTGAAGCCGCCGCTCTCGAGCAGGCAGACATCGATGCCCTGCTTGTCGAACTCCATGGCCAGGGTGATGCCCGCCACTCCACCGCCGATGATGCATACCGTTGACTCAACAACGGAGCCATCCTGTACTCGTCGCGTGTCGATAAACATTCTTGTTCTTCGCCCTAAAATTGACTGAATTTCCTGCGACTCCTGCAGTACCCCCGGCGGTTCTGCATTCATCCAAACTGTTATCAAAGATAGAATTAATCTCGACCGGAAACCTTGATGTACGTTAGGACATGTGCGCAGCTTGGAGTTTGGAAGGGCATCGCCCGATGGGCTGATTCACGACTTGGTCCGTGCCCTTTCGAACGTCGTATAGCAAGGATTTCGCATAGCACGCCATGGCCCGGTGAAACACTTGTTGCTTCCATGCGGATCAACGATTCCTCACTACGTTCGGAATGACAGGTAAGCGGGTAAGGAAATGCATTCCTTGCTCAAACCAGATTCCGCACCAAACAACAACGGGCACGCCGTTTCCGCCGTGCCCGCCTTGCCCAACTACCCTTCCGATCAAGTCGAAGCGATCAAGGGCGTGTGGCCGGTGGAAGCCTGGGTATAGCGTGATTGCCCGTAGGTATAGCCATACCCGTAGCGGCCCGGCCGCAGCTTGAGGTCGTTGAACAGCACACCCTTTGCCGACAGGCCGGCCTGGGCCAGGCGCTTCATCGACTCGTTGATCTCGCCGGCGGTGGTGACACCGGCACGCGTCATGATGTAGATCGCGCCGACATGTGCCCCGATGATCATGGTGTCGGCTACCGCCAGAATGGGCGGCGCGTCGACCAACACCAGGTCATAGCTGGCGGAGAGCTGCTGCAGATAGGTGCCGAGATTCGGGCGCAGCAGCATTTCCGCAGGATGCTGGGGCAGCGTGCCGGTCGAGATGAAGTCCATGTTCTCGATGACACCGCGGTGAATCACTTGCTCCAGGCGGCGCGCGCCGGCCAGCGCATCGGAGAAGCCGTCCTGCCGGCCAAAGCCGAAGTACAGGTGCAGCAGGCCGTTACGCAGATCGCAGTCGATCAGCAACACTTTCTTCCCGGTGGCCGCCATGATGGCGGCCAGGTTGGCCGAGACGAAGGACTTGCCCATGCCTGGCGTTGCACCCGAGATCAGCACAATGTTGTTCTTGAACTGAGGCAGCGAGAACTGCAACGCGGTGCGGAAGTTGCGCAGGCTTTCGACCGCCGCATCGGTGGACGATACGTTCGCCAGCAGCGGCACTTTCTGGTGCTTGGCGTTGACTTGCTGGTACAGCTCGCGCTGTTTCTTGCTGTGCGGGATGGTAGCGAATACCGGCACGCCTGCCACCTTTTCCAGCTGTTCGGGCGTATCGATGGCTGCGTACAGCGATTTCCGCACGAAGGCTGCAACCACGCCGAGGAACAGGCCGGCCATCAGAGCCAGGGCCAGCACCACCGGACGGTTCGGCTTGACCGGCTTTTCGGGGCGCATCGGTGCATCGACCAGGCGCGCATTGCTGATCTTGCCGACGGTGATGAGCTTCAGTTGCTGCGAGGTATTCAGCAGTGCGGTATACAGCTCGGTATTGACCTTGACGTCGCGCGCCAGGCGCGCCAGGTTCTGCTCGACCGCCGGCAGCGACTTGATGTGGTCGTTGAGCGCATTGATCTGGGCATTGACGTCGCGGATCTGACTGTCCACGCCCTGCACCGCCGGATGCTCGTCGGTATAGCGCGCCAGCAGCTCGATCCTCTTCTGCTGCAGCTCCATTTTCCTCAGCTTGGCCGCTGCGGTCTGCTGCAGGCTCAGCTTGGATTCCTCAGGCAGATCGACCGTGCCGTGCGTGTTGCGGAAGGCGTTGTACTTGGCTTCGGCCTGTTCCAGCTGCGCCTTGATCTCCGGCAGCTGCTTGTTCAGATAGGCTAGTGACTTGTCCGCTTCCTCGGTCTTGCGGGCCGCGTTCTGCTTGACGTATTCCTTGCCGACCTCGCTCAGCACCGCATGCACCAGGGCTGGATTGGAGCCCTCCAGCGTGACGCCGATGACGCCGGACTGCTTGCCGCCCAGCTCTTCCACCTTCATGGCACGCTGATAGCTTTCAATGGTGGCGAGGCGCGAGGCGCGGCTCAGCGTGAACTGGGCGCCGGGATTGCCGTCCAGGCGATCCACGCGCAGCTCGAAGCTGCCCTTGGGCGTCTCGAAAGCCAGCGGCTCGCCGACCTTGCCGCGGATTTCCAGCTTCTCTTCCTCCTGCCGCAGGAGGAAACGGCCGTCGCCTTCGGCGGTCACCGTGAATTCCTTGTTCAGGAAGGATTCCGGCACGTTGAAGACGCCGACGCTGATCTTTTCATGGCCCCATACGTATCCGCCATAACCGAACAGACCCGGCGTGGAGATATCCTTGTTCTTGTCCGCCAGCCAGGAACCGATCACCGGGAAATACTTCGGTTGGGCGCTGATGTACAGGCGCAGGTTGTCGATGGCGCGCGAGACCACCATGCGCGACTGCAGCAGCTCCATCTGGGCCAGTGCGGAAGTCTTGACGTTGTACATCGAAGACAGGTCGCCGACGATGTTGCGGGATTCCTTGTCGCCCTCTTCCTCAATGTGGATCATCATGTTGGCTTGATACACCGGGGTGCTGAGGAAGGCATAGCATGCGCCCAGGAGTGTCACCACGAAGGCAATCGCCGCAATCATCCAGCGGTTTTCCCACAGGACGTCCAGATACGTGGCCAACTCGGGTTCCGGCTGCTCGTATCGGACGGGCCCGGCCAATTGAGGTATGGATGGATTCATCATAGGTAGTCTGCTTATAGTTGGGTCATGCATGAAACGGAGCGATGGCGAGCGCGGCCCGGCGTCCGGTGCACCGGCCGCAGCGAGCGCGGACGCAGCACAAAGGCCGCATGCCGCGCACTTGCCTCATCGCGCCGGCGCAAGCGGGGCAACGG
>JAEWBA010000043.1 GCA_023391395.1 Pseudomonadota bacterium | reverse complement strand
CCTTCCGGCGAGCCCAGGCGCTCGTAGGTCTCGCAGGCGTCGAGCGTGATGCGCAATGCGCGCGGGTCGGCGAGGCCGATGTCTTCGGAGGCCATGCGCACGATGCGCCGGCCGAGGTACAGCGGATCGGCGCCGCCGTCGAGCATGCGCACCAGCCAGTAGAGCGCCGCATCGGGCGAGGAGCCGCGCACCGACTTGTGCAGGGCCGAGATCTGGTCGTAGAAGGCGTCGCCACCCTTGTCGAAGCGGCGCAGATTTTCCGCCAGCGCAGTCGCCAGCAGGGCTTCATCGACTTCTTCCTGATTATTCGCGGCGGCGGCGCGGGCGACGATTTCCAGGTTGTTCAAGAGCTTGCGGCCGTCGCCGTCGGCGCTGGCAATCAGGATGGCCTTGGCTTCGGGCGTGAATTCCAGGCCGTCGAGTTCCTGGATGCAGGCGCGGTCCACCAGCTCATCGAGGTCTTCGTCGGACAGCGACTTCAGCACATACACGGCGGCGCGCGACAGCAGCGCGCTGTTGACCTCGAAGGAAGGATTCTCGGTGGTGGCCCCGATGAAGGTGAACAGCCCGCTATCGACATGCGGCAAACAGGCATCCTGCTGGCTCTTGTTGAAGCGGTGCACCTCGTCGACGAACAGGATGGTGCGGCGGCCGGAGCTCGCGCGCACCAGTTCGGCGCGCTCGACCGCTTCGCGGATATCCTTGACGCCGGACAGCACCGCCGACAAGGCGATGAATTCGGCATGGAAGCCGGCCGCCATCAGGCGCGCCAGCGTGGTCTTGCCCACGCCGGGCGGGCCCCACAGGATCATGGAATGCGGCTCGCCGGATTCGAAGGCCACGCGCAAGGGCTTGCCAGGGCCGAGCAGATGGCGCTGGCCGATCACATCGTCCAGGGTTTGCGGACGCAAGCGCTCTGCGAGAGGAACTGCGGTCATCTATTGCTGGAATACGTCGGCGCCCTTGGGCACCGCGAACTTGAACTGCTCGGCGCCCAGCGCCGGATTTTTCTCGAACTTGCTGAAGGTCAGCAGCGATACCTTGCCGAAGGAGTCGCGCAATTCCATCGCCTGCGGCACGCCATCCTTCAAGCCGATGCCGATCTTGTCGAAGGTGGTATCGCGCGCCTTGGGCACCGCTTCCAGCCACTCCAGGCCATCCTTGCTGCCGGCTTCCTTGAGCGTGAAATTCTTTTCCAGGTCGTTGCTACCGAACAGGATGGCAGCCGGTGACGAGCCCAGCGCATCGCCGAGCTTACGCACCGTGACCTGGTTCAAATCCTTGTCGTAGATGTAGAGATTCTCGCCATCGGCCTGCAGTACCTGCTCGTAGGGTTTCTGGTAGGTCCAGATGAATTTGCCGGGACGCGCGAAGACGAAGCTGCCGCTTGCCGGCGGCGACACGCGCGCCGTGGCAGACGCGCCATCGGCCTGTACCTGGCGCTGCACGAATTCGCCGCGCGCGGACTTAGTGCTCGCCACGAAGGACTTGAATTGCTCCAGCGCCGCGGCATGCCCCCATGCCGGCAGCAGGAGTGCACAGGCCGCAAGCAGCGTTGTCCGGCGCAATGCGTTACGCCCAAAAAGTTTGCCGTTTCGGATCAAGATGTCTTCCTATTCGGTATTGCCGGCCGGCACCAGGATGTCCCGGTTGCCGTTCGACTGCATGGGGGAGACCAGCCCGCTTTGTTCCATCTGTTCCAGCAGGCGGGCGGCGCGATTGTAGCCGATGCGCAGATGGCGCTGCACCAGCGAGATCGAGGCGCGCCGGTTCTTCAAGACCACCGCCACCGCCTGATCGTAGAGCGCGTCGGATTCGCCGCCACCGCCCTCGCCGGCCATTGCCGGATCGCCGCCTTCTTCGGCGACGCCACCTTCTAGGATTCCCTCTATGTAATTCGGTTCCCCCTGGGACTTGAGGTGTTCGACCACACGGTGTACTTCGTCATCCGACACGAAGGCGCCATGCACCCGCACCGGCAGGCCGGTACCCGGCGGCATGTAGAGCATGTCGCCCATGCCGAGCAGGGTTTCCGCCCCCATCTGGTCGAGAATGGTGCGCGAGTCGATCTTGCTGCTGACCTGGAAGGCGATACGGGTCGGGATATTGGCTTTGATCAGGCCGGTGATGACGTCCACCGATGGCCGCTGCGTCGCCAGGATCAGGTGGATGCCGGCCGCGCGCGCCTTTTGCGCGATGCGCGCGATCAGCTCTTCCACCTTCTTGCCGACCACCATCATGAGATCGGCCAACTCGTCGATGATGATGACGATGGTGGGCAGCTTTTCCAGCGGTTCGGGCGCATCCGGCGTCAGGCTGAAGGGATTGGGGATTTTTTCTTCCTTCTTTTCCGCTTCCGCGATCTTGCCGTTGTAGCCCGCCAGGTTGCGCACGCCGAGCTTGGACATCAGCTTGTAGCGCCGCTCCATCTCGGCCACTGCCCAGTTCAGCGCATGGCCAGCCTGGCGCATGTCCGTGACCACCGGCGCCAGCAGGTGCGGGATGCCTTCATAGACCGACATTTCCAGCATCTTGGGGTCGATCAGGATCATGCGCACATTGTTGGGATCGGACTTGTACAGGAGCGACAGGATGGTGGCATTGATGCCCACCGATTTGCCGGAACCGGTGGTACCCGCCACCAGCAGGTGCGGCAT
>JAEWBA010000038.1 GCA_023391395.1 Pseudomonadota bacterium | reverse complement strand
GTTTCTGTTCCAGGTAAGGTCTGAGGATGGCAATATGCCGCAGGCGATCGACATCTTCGGGCGTCAGAAAACGCACGGACGCCGAATCCAGCCGAAGCGTGCGCTTGATGCGCCGCCCACCCGACTCCGACATGCCGCGCCAGTTGCGAAAACTCTCCGACATCAGACGCCAGGTCGGAATCGTTGTGATGGTCTTGTCCCAGTTTTGGACTTTTACCGTGTGGAGGGCGATATCGATCACCGCGCCGTCGGCAGCCAGCTGCGGCATTTCAATCCAGTCGCCGACGCGCAGCATGTCATTCGATGCCAATTGCACGCCTGCAGTAAATGACAGGAGCGTGTCTTTGAACACCAGCATCAGTACCGCCGACATGGCACCCAACCCCGACAGCAGGATGAGGGGCGAGCGATCGACGAGTGCCGCGATGATGACGATGCTGCCCAGCAGGATAAGCCCGAGCTTGGCAAGCTGGACGTAACTCTTGATCGAGCGCGTCGCCACCTCCGAGCTGGCACCGGAACTTTGATAGTTCTCGTGGATGGCATCCAGAATGGCCATCAATACGCGTACGATATGAAGCACCGTCACTGCGGCCGCGACATTGCCGATGACCGTGGCGACCTTGTCGGACAAATGAGGAACGGCGTCGATGGTGATTTGAACCACCAGGGATGGAACGACTTTTTCCAGGCGGCCAAGCACATTGCGGTTGAGGACGATGCGTATAAAGCGCAGCTGCATGGATTCGATGGCGCCGCTGACTCCTCGCAGAAGTAACCAGTGGGCGATCATCCGGGCACCGAATGCCAGCATGGTCATAAGGACCAGTCCGCCGAGGGCTTGAATCCACTCGGGGTGCTCGGCCAGAAACGGGATTTCAAAATTCATAAGTCTGTGAGCTGTCGAGCCTCTTCATGTGTAAGACCCGATGAATGATACCGAAAGGACGCTTTCTTTACTGCAAGCGAGCGTGGGTTGAAAGGGCGCGTTCAGCAACGCCTTGTCGCCACGCCCGATGCCAAACGCAGCAAGAGCAAGCCACCCTCCCGGCTCAAGCCGCGTTCTTCGTCAAGCCGGATGACCTGTCCAGCAGTTGCTCCAGCACCTCGATCCTGCTGCGGTGAGGCGCGGTAATGGCGTAGAAATGTTCCTGCAGTTGCGCGGATTCGCCTAGTACCCGGAGAATTCCGCCGCGAACTTCATCCTGCACCACGACTTCAGGCACCAGGGCCAGCCAGCCGCTGTCGCGCGCGATCAGGCGCAGCATGGCCATGTCATCGACCTCGGCCCGGATACGGGGCCTGACTCCGGCGGCCTCGCACAACGCATCGAAGCGCGCCCTCAATGCGTGGCGCGTCCCAGGCAAGGCGATGTCCATGTCGTGCAAGTCTTCCGGGATGCGCAGCGTGAGCTCCTGCCACGCAGCCGAGGGCCCTACCAGCGAGACGGATTGGCTGCCGAGGAAGCGGCAATGCAGGGGCCGATCCGGATCGGCCGGTACGGTCTCGTTGGCCAGTACGACGTCGAGTTGATACTGCAACAGGCGCTCCAGCAAGCCCTCCAGCAAGCCTGATTCCAGCGTCAAGACGACCTCGGGATTCACGAGAGCGGGTCGAATCCAGTTTTCCTGATAGTTGCGCGAAAGCGTGGCCACGCTGCCCACGCGCAGTCTCATCATGTCCTCGCTGCGCCCTTGCAGGCGGCCCAGCATTTCCTGCCCCAATCCGAAGATGCTCTCGGCATAGGACAGCACCAGTTGTCCGGTGTCCGTCAACACCAGACGGCGTCCTTCCCGCGCAAACAAGGCTTCACCAAGCCGCTCCTCCAAATGCCGGATCTGGGCGGACAGAGCGGATTGGGAGGTATGGAGTTCTTGAGACGCGCGCGTCAGGTGTCCCACCTTGGCGACCCGCCAAAAGTAGAAAAGGTGGTGGAAGTTGAGCTGATCGAGCCTCATCGTTCTGTTTTATGTATTGATATGTTCTGATCATTGTATTTTACAGCACGATTTGAAGCGAGCACCATGGCGCCAGTGAGTTTCTTTGGATATTGCCGTGACTTCGTTCGATCTACTCGCCCTTGCCTGTGCCCCCGCCACGCTGATGCTGTTCGTCCTCTTGACGGCGAGATATGGGAAAGGGAAGCGCAACAGTGCGGGTGCCTGGACTTGCTTCACCGTTCTGTCAGGTTCCGCATTCGCGTTCACACTGCTTACCCTCGCCCTGCAGTTGTCCGGCAGGCATCTCGGCTATGAGAACCCGCGCGGCCTGGCGGGCCTGAGCGTGAGTCCGCTCGGCGCCTGGGGCGCGGTACTTGTTCAGCTCCTGGGCACGGTGATCGGGGCCTTTTCTGCACGCTATCTGCAAGGCGAGGCCGGGCAGTCGCGCTACATCGCAGGCTTGTCCGGAGTGCTGGCCGCCGTGCAGCTTCTCTTGCTTGCCGATCATTGGTTTGTGCTGATCGCGGCCTGGGCATTGGCGGGCGCGGCCCTGCAACAGTTGCTGTGCTTTTACCCGGACCGGCCCTTCGCCTTGCTGGCCGCGCACAAGAAGCGCATTGCAGATCGCGCCGCCGATGTCCTGATCCTCGGTGCCGCGGCGCTGGCTTATCTGGAAGTCGGCAGCGGCTCGATTTCGGACCTGCTGCTGCATGCCGGCACCCATGGCACTTCCGCCATCCTGGAGCTCAGCGCGGTCTGCCTGGTACTGGCGGTGATCGTGCGTACCGCGCTGCTGCCTGTGCACGGCTGGCTGATACAAGTCATGGAAGCGCCCACGCCGGTCTCGGCGCTCCTGCACGCCGGGGTAGTCAATCTGGGAGGATTTGTCCTGATCCGCTTCGCTCCGCTGCTGGATGCATCGGCGTTCGCTCCTTGGCTGCTGGTGGCATTCGGGCTCGGCACCGCCCTGCTGGCCGGCTTTGTCATGCTGACCCGCATCAGCATCAAGGTAAGGCTGGCCTGGTCCACGGTGGCGCAAATGGGTTTCATGGTGCTCGAATGCGGTTTGGGCCTCTATCAGCTGGCCGCGCTGCACCTTATCGGACACTCGCTCTACAAGGCGCACGCCTTTCTCTCTGCATCCACGATCGTGCGGCAAACGCGGCTGCAGATAATGCACGAGGCTTCCGACACGATGCGTTTCAGCCTGCTCGCGGCACCCTTGATGGCATTCGCGACTGTTGCGTCGGTCCTCGGCTTCAGCGGGGGAACAGCCGTGTGGCCCTGGTGGTGGAGCGCGATCCTTGCGCTGGCCTGGGCTCCCCTGTTCTGGCTGCCGGCGCAAGCGGATGAGGCTGCGCCGCCACCATGGCATCGGCTGTCCAGCGGCTTTGGCATGGTCGCGCTCCTCAGCCTGGCGGCACTCCTTGTCCATGCCTTTCCTCTCGGCATCAGCAATCAACCCAAGCACTGGGCCGGCATCGTGGCCTTGCTCGGCATGGCCCTCATGTACCTGGGTCTGGCGAGCTTGCAGGGACGGCGCGGCGGCTGGGCCACATGGCGGCGCTGGAGTTACGCCGGGTTCTACATCGACGAACTCTTTACCCGCCTTGCCTTGAAATTTTGGCCGACACACTGGGCCGGCACCACCGCACCTACTCATCTGCGTGATTTATCCGGCGCGGCGAGATCCCCTCTTACGCAGTAAATCGTGCAGTCAAACACGCACCAGGAGAACTTCGTGAACACGATCGACGTCAGCAGCACCCGCAGGCCTGAAGGACCCGGCGCAGGGCTTTCATCCGCTTCCATGGCAGCCCCGGATACGCGGCAGGCCGGCGAAGCGCTCCATGCGCAAATCGACCTGGCTTGCGAGCAGGCTTGCCAAGCCATCGCGCCGGCGTGGCCGCTCGACCGCGCCATTGCGGTCAATCCGCACTGGGGCCGGATCCATCGTCCCCTGCGGCAAGTGGCGGCGCGCATGGCGGTGCTCGGCAATATCCAGGTCTTCCCGTCGCGTGCTTATCTGCTCGAAGCCTGGGACAAGGGACGCATCACCCAGCACGATCTGGAATACGCTTTGAAAACCCTGCACTACGGCGAGGCCAGCGCGGGGCAGTGCATCCAGGCCTTGTCCCGCTCGCCCCACATCACGCAATTGCCGCTGCTTATCGATGTTCTGGACGCCGATCCGGCACCTCACACGCGACTGTCCTGGCGTCAAGCGATCACCCATCAGGTCAGTCAGACTTGCGCCGCCTATTTCGACCGGCACCAGGCCGATTGGCAACCCGAGCGCCATCAAGGACTCTATGCCTTCTGGCGGGATACGCTGAGCCATGACCACGGCATCGGGGTGTTGATGGGCTTGCCCGACATCGGCAAACGGCTGAACGCCCTCCCCGCGACAAGGCAAGATGCCGAACAATGGGCTTTGCGGTGGCTCGGGCTTCCGCAGCACGTCTGGGCTGACTACCTGGAAGCGGTACTGCTGACGGTCAACGGTTGGGCATCCTGGTGTGCCTACCTGGGATGGCAGGCTCGACAAGAAGGCCG
>JAEWBA010000428.1 GCA_023391395.1 Pseudomonadota bacterium | reverse complement strand
ATCTGCCGTCGGTGGAGGATGTCGTGTCGCAGCTTTCCTCGATTTTGCCCAAGGCCGGCCTGTTTTTTTCCGGAATCGTAGGGGCACTCGGCAGCGCGGCGATCATTCTCTTCGTCGGCATTTATTTCGCCGCGCAGCCGCAGGTGTACATCGAGGGCCTGGTGACCCTGGCGCCGCGGCGCCATCGCCGGCGTGCGCGCGAAGTATTGGAAGAAATCGGCCGCACACTGGCGCAATGGCTGCTCGGCAAGGTGCTGTCCATGATTGTCGTCGGCGTCGTCACCGGCATTGCGCTCGCTCTGCTCGGCAATCCGCTGGCGCTAATACTCGGAATCATCACCGGCGCGCTGGATTTTATTCCCTATCTCGGCCCTATCATGGCCGGCGTGCCGGCCGTCCTGATCGCTTTTACCGAGAGTCCGGCGATGGCCTTGTATACCGCCCTGGTGTTTGTGGCCGTGCAAATGGCGGAAGGTTATTTGTTGCTGCCGCTGGTGGAGCGGCGCACGGTGTCTCTGCCGCCGGCCCTGACTATCACCATGCAGGTGCTCCTGGGGACTTTTTTCGGTTTGACGGGCGTGGCGCTGGCCACGCCGCTGACCGCCGTGTTGGTGGTACTGGTGGCGATGCTATACGTGCAGGATGTGCTGGGCGACCCGGTCAGGACGCCAAGCGAGCAGTGAGAGCGTTCAGAAAAATGTCTCCACCGGGCTTGCCGCGTCGGACGCCTCGCTAGACCAGTGCGTCGCCATGCACACGATTGCCCTTGCGGGTCTTGGCTGCATCCAGGGCGCGCTGGGCGCGCGCCAGCAGTGCCGCCATCGAATCCTCACCGCGCAGGGTGGCGACGCCGACGCTGACCGTGCAAAGCGGGATGTCGGACGCAGCTTCGAGCGTCGTGCGCAGGCGCTCGGCCAGACTGAGCGCGGTGTCGTGGTCGGTATCCGACAGCAGGGCGGCGAAGCGCGCACCGCCCAGCCGGGCGAAGCAGTCGTCGGAGCGGATTGCAGCATTCGCGCGCAGGGCAAGGTCGGCCAGCACCTCGTCGCCGACTTTGTCGCCGAAGGCATCGTTGATGGCGCCGAGTCGATCCACATCCAGCAGCAGGATGGATAGCCGACTGGCGGCGCGCCGGGTGCGCGACAGTTCGCGCTCGAGAATGTCGTAAAAGCTGCGACGCGATAGCGCGCCAGTCAGAAAATCGCGGCTGGATGCATCCTCGGCATGTGCCAGAACGCGATCGTGCACCATCATCATGGCGCCATAGGTGAGCGCCGGCAGGATCAGCGCGCCGGCCGAGATGAAGAAGATATTCCAGGGCGCGGGCTCCATCAGAGAGCTTATCTGGTCGGCTTGCGCCATGTGCAGGCCGGCCCGGAGCAGGTGGCCGACTGCAATCGCAATGGCGGCGCCGGCCGTCAGCAGATAGGGATAATGCGAGCGCCAGGATTTTCGTGCGCCGAGGATGGTGGCTGCCGTCGCCAGCAGCACAGCACATTCGAACAGGGAAACGGACAGGGTGCGCCAGGCGAAGGAATAGTAACCGTAGTGAAAGTAGGTCACCGCGGCGCATTGCGCGAGGAAGGCGACGGCCAGCTTTCCGGCATGCACTGGCAGCATGAAGAAACGGCGCAGCCCGACCAGGATGGTGATGCTGGCCAGCGCATAGCTGAAGTTGGCGCCTTCGTAGGTGAGCAGGGGCGGCAGGATGCCGTCGAAGGCATACAGCAGGAAGGAAACGAGGGCGATGGCATTGGCGGCCGACCATTCGCGTACGCCAGGGACGCGCAGGCGCGACAGCGAGTGCAGGCTCAGGAGCATCAGCAGGCAGAAGCAGCCGGACAGCAGGAAAATGGCGGAAGTGATTTTCATGTGCGGTGTTCGCTTTCAGGCCACGGCCCGGCCAAGCCCTGTCGATTGATTTTCTATATCTTCCGGGAGGCCGGGCTTGCCGAAGCAGTATCCCGGGTAATGGCGGCAGTTGTTTGCCTTCAACAAGACAAAATGCTCGGCGGTTTCCACACCTTCGGCGATCACCTGCAAGTCCAGCGTATCGCTCATGCTCATGATGGTGTTGATCATCGCGGCGTCACGCAGAAGGACTTGTCGATCTTGAGCTGGCCCGGGGGCAGGAGCTTCAGGTAGGAGGCGCCGGGAACTAGGATGCCGCAGATGCTGAGGCGGGGACTGGAGTCGAAAGCAGGCATTGTGCGGCGAGAGGCACGCCGCAATAGGCGCCGTGCAGGATCGGAGATAAATATTGCGATATGGAATCTTGATGCTACAGAAACCTCTAGTCAAGAAAGTTGATTGAAGTCAAAACGCTTTGATGTACTAGCGGTAAGGATTTCGCGCCCAGGCATGGCCGGGGATAGCGCGGAAAGATACCAGTGCGGATGTGCCATAGACCGATTTTGCCTATGGCAGGAATGCGACGGGCTGCCCGAAAGGACAGCCCGGGTGGGAAGGGAAATGCTGCCTGGCTGCGCCCCCGGAGGAAACGGGGCGCTTGTGGTAATTAGGCCGCCTGCAGGCTGAGGACGGCCTGAATCGCTTCCTGCAACTGACGCAGGGCGTCCTTTTCATCCCATACGGCTTCGCTCTGGCGCCACGCGATATAGCCGTCGGGACGCACCAGCAAGACACCGGCTTCGTGGATTTCCCGTACCCGTGCCCAGTTGCAGTAGGGATCGAGCGTTCCCTTTTCGCCGATGACCACAGTGCGCAGGTAGGGCAGATTCAGCGTTTGCGCTGCCTTCACCCAGGCTTGGCCAGCCAGGCCGGTTACCAGGGAAAAGCTGCCCTTGCCGGTGACATCGAGAGTGGAAACGCGCACACCCCGCTCGTTGACCAGCCAGGCATGCGGAATCTTCGCGCCCGGCCGAGTGGTCGCCTGCAGATAGAGCTGCGGATCGGCGCGCCATTGTTCTTCGCCGGCCTTGGGGTCGGGCACGACCGCCGGGGAGGCGTAACGCTGGTTCAGTTCGACGCCCTGGGCATTGAACTCAAAGTTCTTCACTTGCAAAGCCTCCACCAGCGCTTCGCGTACCTTCACCCCTTCGGGGCCGGTGTCGCGCAGGCGCTGCAAGCCGGCCGTGACCGGGTCCGGGCCGCCCTCGGCGCGGAAGCACTGGTTCAGCGGGGCATAATCGACGCGCGACTGGTTGGCGCGGGTGACGATCTGCTTGCCCACCGGTGCCCGCTCCAGCGAATAGGAATCGAGCAGGGACTCCCCGGCGTAACCCTTGATGACGTAAGTGAGCTTCCAGGCGAGATTGAAGGCATCCTGGATGCAGGTGTTCGACCCCAGGCCGCTCGAGGGTGGATGGCGGTGTACGGCATCGCCGCCGCAGAATACGCGGCCCTTGGAATAGCTGGTTGCGTAGGCCTGGTTCACATACCAGGTCGAGGTTTTTTCGATCTCGATCTTCAGCTCGGGATCGCCTACCAGGGTGCGTATCTTTTCGGTCACCAGATCTTCGGAGAAGTCGGGTTCACCCTTGCTCATGTCGAAGCCCCAGCCGGCGATCCACTGGTTCCACGGACGGATGGCGCGCAACAGGCCCATGCCGATCTCGCCGAACAGGGCGCTCGGGCTGACAATCCAGTACAGGATGCTGGGCCGGTGGGCGACATAGCGGCTGAGGTCGGCGTTGAAGAGTACATAAGCGGTGCCGGCACGCGCCATCTGGCCTTCGATCGGCAGGCCGATATTCTCGGCGATCTGCGAACGCGCGCCGTCGGCACCGACCAGGTAGCGGGCGCGCACCTGACGCTCGATGCCGGAGAGACGGTCCTTGAGCGTGACCGTCACGCCATGCTCGTCCTGGACATGCGACAGGTATTCGGTGTTGAAGGAGACGGCGGCGCCGCGCTCGGCGGCATTCTTCACCAGCAGCGGCTCCATATAGGTCTGCGGCACATCGAGCATGGTGCAGGGGCTGCCCTGGATATAGTCGCCGATGCGTTCGTCGCCTGTACCCCAGGTGCGCAGGCGTGCGATTTCCTCGCCGGCCAAGCTGGTGGTAAACAATGTGTCGCCCATCATTTCCCAAGGAGTAGCGTACCGGCGCACTTCCTCTTCGATGCCCAGATCGCGCAGCACTTCCACCGCGCGCTGATTGGTGATGTGGGCGCGTGGCGTGTTGGCCAGCCAATTCCACTGCGACACCATGTGCACGCGCACGCCATAGGTGGCCAAGGCCAGGGCAGCCGTGGCTCCGGTCGGTCCCGTGCCGACCACCAGCACATCGGTATCGAATTCGCTCGCTTGAATCATTCCTGTCTCTCCTCCAAGGATTTCCCGCGGCGGCAGTGCCGCCCGCTTTTGCTCGAACATCACGGCAGGCAGGCCGTATGGCGGCGCCTGCAACAAACGGCCCGTTGCGCTGACGATTACTTGGCGACCGGCTGGAAGGCGGCATCCTGTAAAGAGGCAACGGGTACTAGCATGCTAGCATGCCAGAACTGCAGGAATTGAGTCAAGCGATGATTGAGGAGTGGCAAGACTTGGAATTGAGTGATGTAAAACCGCTCGTCACGTGGGGGATCACCCGTATATGGACGGACACCTCGACGCAGCTTTCCTGGAGCGCCGGCTGGGACCCGGTCTCGGCCGAAAGTGCGTGAAGTTACGGGGAAGGAACGGCAAACCCGGCCGATACTCGGCCGGACTGCTCAATAGGGAATGTCCCTATCCTTTGCGGATACTCAGGAGGACGGAAGTGCTTCTGCTTTTTCCGCCAGACTCGCCGCTACGTTGCGGGCAACGCTGGCAATATGCTCGTGGGAGGCTTGGCGCGCACGCTCCGCATCGCCCTGGGCGATGGCATCGATGATGAATGCGTGCTCATCGGTGGCGTCATCAAGATGGAAGTCGAAACCGCAGGTCTGCACGATCAGGAAATCCGAGAGTTCGAAATTGGCAAGCTGACGCTGGCAAACCAGAGGCGAGCGCGCCATGCTGTGCAATTGGGTGTGGAACTCGATGTTGAGCTTGCGATAGGCCTCGCCGCGGTCCGGCCGGTCCGGATCGATGTTGGCAATGCCTTCGTTGATGAAGCGCAGCAGGCGGATGTCTTCGGCGCTGGCGCGGCTTGCCGCCAGTTCGCCGATCAAGCCTTCGATGATGGCGAACATGCGGTAGAAATCGGCCACTCCTTCGGGCGTCGGACTGACCACCTCACAGCCGACCTGGGCGGTAATGCGCACGAAGCCGCGTTCCTGCAGGTTGTAGAGCGCGGTCATGATGGGTTGGCGGCTGACGCCGGTCTCCTCGCTGATTTCCTTGACCAGGATGCGGTCGCCGAAGCGATAGCGTCCGGTCAATAGGCGTTCCAGGATTTCCTGGAAGATTGCGTCCTTCTTGTGTGTACTCATTTTCTCTTAGGCTTGGGAAGGGATGCGGAATGTTAGCACTCGTGCCATATGGCCCTGCACATTCCGCAAAAATGGCGTTTGAATTTTAGCCTTTGCATGCTAGCATGTCAGCGCCTCGATACGCCCTTTTGCGTTTTTATCGAGTCCTTCAGGCGCGATGTCAGACAGCGGCGGTACAGCCGGCGCATTCATCCGTCACCCCCTTTTTTGAGGAACGAGGAGAAAACATGCAGTTCAGACTCAAGACTTCGGTTGCGGCCCTTGCGCTCGCTATTGCCGCCGGCCCAGCATTGGCGGACATCAACGTCGGCGTGGTGTTCTCGCTTACCGGCCCGGCCGCATCGCTCGGCACGGAAACGCGCAAGGCGATCGAACAAATGCCGACCAAGTTCGGCAACGAAAAGATCAACTACATCATCCTTGACGACGCTACCGACCCGACCACCGCGGTCAAGAACGTACGCAAGCTGATCGCCGAAAACAACGTCGACGTCATCCTCGGCCCCAACCTGGTAACTTCCGGCATCGCCATGGGCGACGTCGCCGCCGAAAAGAAGGTGCCGCTCCTGTCCATGGCCCCCATCGAAGTGGCACCGGATAAGCGTGAGTGGGTGTTTCGTGTCGAGCCCTTGGCCGATGTCATGGTGGCCCGCGCCGTCGAGGACATGAAGCAGAAGGGTGTCAAGACGGTCGGCTTCATCGGTTTTGCCGACTCCTGGGGGGAACAGCTTCTCAAGGCCCTGACCAAGAATACCGAAGCCGCCGGCATCAAGATCGTCGCTACCGAGCGCTTCGGCCGCACCGATAACAGCGTTACCGCGCAAGCCCTGAAGATCGTGTCGGCCAAGCCGGACGCCGTGTTCGTCGGCGGTTCGGGCACGCCGGCCGCGATGCCGCACCGTACCC
>JAEWBA010000427.1 GCA_023391395.1 Pseudomonadota bacterium | reverse complement strand
GGGATACAGCATTTCCTGCATGCCTGGCCCGCCTTTCGGTCCTTCGTAGCGAATGATGACCACGTCGCCTTCTTTCACCTGATCGCCGAGGATCGCTTCGACAGCATCGTCCTGGCTTTCGTAGACGCGCGCGCGGCCGGTAAACTTGAGAATGCTATCGTCCACGCCCGCCGTCTTCACGATGCAGCCCTTCTCGGCGATATTGCCGTACAAGACCGCCAGGCCGCCGTCCTGCGAATAGGCATGGGCCTTGTCGCGGATGCAGCCGGCTGCGCGATCCGTGTCGAGCTTGTCGAAACGCTTGTCCTGAGAGAAGGCCGTCTGGGTCGGAACGCCGCCCGGCGCTGCGCTGAAAAACTTCCACACGTCTTCGTTCTTGGTGCGCATGACATCGTTCTTTTCGATCGCTTCGCCCAGGGTCTTGCTATGCACGGTCGACACGCTGGTGTCGAGCAGACCGGCGCGGTCGAGTTCGCCGAGGATGCCCATGATCCCGCCGGCGCGATGCACGTCTTCGATGTGATATTGCTGGGTAGCCGGCGCCACCTTGCACAGGCAAGGCACCTTGCGCGAAATGCGGTCGATGTCGGCCATTGTGAAATCAGTGCCAGCTTCCTGGGCGGCAGCGAGCAAGTGCAAAACGGTATTGGTCGAACCGCCCATCGAGACATCGAGCGCCATGGCGTTTTCGAATGCCTGCTTGGTCGCGATTGAGCGCGGCAGGACCGAGGCATCATCCTGTTCATAGTAGCGCTTTGCCAGATCGACCACCAGGCGGCCGGCGCGCAGGAAAAGATTCTTGCGGTCGGCGTGCGTCGCGACCACAGTACCGTTGCCCGGCAAGGACAGACCGAGCGCTTCGGTCAGGCAATTCATCGAGTTGGCGGTAAACATGCCGGAGCAGGAGCCGCAGGTCGGACAGGCGGAGCGCTCGATATCGGCCACCTGGGCATCGGACACCTTCGGGTCGCCGGCCTGGATCATGGCGTCGATCAAGTCGACCTTGATGATTTTCTGCTGGCCTTGCTGCACGCCATGCAAGGCTTCGATCACCTTGCCGGCTTCCATCGGGCCGCCCGACACGAATACGGCCGGGATGTTCAGGCGCATCGCCGCCATCAGCATGCCCGGCGTGATCTTGTCGCAATTCGAGATACACACCATCGCATCGGCACAGTGCGCATTGACCATGTACTCGACCGAGTCGGCGATCAATTCGCGCGAGGGCAAGGAGTACAGCATGCCGCCATGGCCCATGGCGATGCCATCGTCTACGGCGATGGTGTTGAATTCCTTGGCTACGCCGCCGGCTGCTTCGATCTCGCGCGCCACCATCTGGCCGAGATCCTTCAGGTGGACATGGCCCGGCACAAATTGCGTAAAGGAGTTAACGACGGCAATGATCGGTTTTTCGAAGTCGCCATCCTTCATGCCGGTAGCGCGCCACAAGGCGCGTGCGCCAGCCATGTTGCGGCCGTGGGTGGTAGTCCGGGAACGGTATTGCGGCATAGTGATCTCCAGGTGTTCTCTTTCCCTTGCTCCAGGGAATTTTCGCGAAGCCGCTAGATTGCCTTGCCCCCGACACCGTGTCAAATATATGATTTCATCATAATTGATATGTTTTTCATATGAATACCGTCGACTTGCGACAGCTGCGCTATTTCGTCGCCGTGGCCGAGGAAATGCACTTCGGCCGTGCGGCTGCGCGCCTGCACATGACCCAGCCGCCGCTGTCGCAAACCATCCAGGCGCTGGAAGCGGCGTTAGGCACGCCCTTGTTTTCCCGTACCCAGCGCAGCGTGGCGCTGACTCCAGCCGGAACGGCTCTGCTGCCGGAAGCGCGCCGCATCCTGCAGCAAGCCGCCGCCCTTCCCGCCTTGGCGCAGCGTGCCGCCGCCGGCGCGACCGGCACGCTGTCGCTGGCTTTCGTCTCGATTGCCGATTACAGCGTGCTGCCGCCGGCGCTGCGCGATTTTCGCGAACGCTATCCGCAAGTGCAGATCGACTTGCGCGAAGCCACCAGCGATGTGCAACTGGATGAGCTGATGCAAGGCAGGATCGATGCCGGTCTCCTGATTCCGCCGCTGCCGGACAAGATGCGCGCCGAACTCGACTATCTGACGGTATTTTCCGAGCCGCTGGTGCTCGCCGCGCCGCAGGGCATGAAAGGCTTGCGCGGGAAAGTCGGCGTGCCCTTGAAGACGCTGGCCGATATGCCCTTGATCATTTTCCCGCGTCGCATCGCGCCTTCCTTCCACGATGCGATCCTGTCTTGCTTTCATGAGGCCGGCATGACGCCGCGCATTGGGCAGGAAGCGATTCAGATGCAAACTATCGTCGGCCTGGTATCGGCGGGCATGGGCATCGCGCTTGTGCCACAATCCGTGTCGAACCTGAAGCGCCCCGGCGTCGAATACAAGCCGCTGGCAGGCCAGACCGTGACCATCGACACCGGCCTGGCGTGGCGCCGCGATAATGCTTCGCCGGTCCTGCGCGCCTTCCTCGAACTACTAAGAAAGCGATAAATGCTCGTCCATCCTCTTCCCGATCCCATCGCCTTCCGCCTCGGTCCTCTTTCCGTGCACTGGTACGGCGTGATGTACTTGGTGGCCTTTGTGCAGTTCCTGCTGCTGGGCCGGCTGCGCGTGCGTCAGCCGCACCTGGCCGCCGCCGGCTGGAAGCCGCAGGACCTGGATGACATGCTGTTCTATGGCGTGCTTGGGGTGGTGATCGGCGGTCGCCTCGGGGAGGTCTTGTTCTACAACCCGGCTTACTATTTTTCTCATCCGCTGGAGATATTGGCCATCTGGAAGGGCGGCATGTCATTCCACGGCGGCTTCCTGGGCGTTCTGGTCGCGATGTGGCTGTGGTCGCGGCGCGCCGGCCGCCATCTGGGTGACGTCCTCGACTTCATCGCGCCCTTGGTACCGCTGGGCTATGCCGCCGGCCGCATCGGCAATTTCATCAATGCCGAACTGCCCGGCCGCGTTACCGACGCCGCGCTGCCCTGGGCCATGATCTGGCCCAACGTGGACCAGCTCCCGCGCCATCCTTCACCGATCTATCAAGCCTTGGTCGATGGCGTGCTGCTGTTCGTGATTCTTTGGCTGTACGCGCGCAAGCCGCGCCCGACGCTCGCGGTCAGCGGCGTGTTCGCGCTCGGCTACGGCTGCGCGCGCTTTTTCACCGAGTATTTCCGCACGCCCGACTATGAAGTCAGCTTCGCCGGCATTACCATCTCGGCCGGGCAGATGCTGTCCCTGCCCATGATCGCGCTTGGCATCGTCCTGCTGGTAGTGGCCTACCGCAGGGCGCCGCGCTGAGTGCGTCTGGCAAAATGCCTCCTGGGTATTGCGCCGTCTTGCCGTACTAAAGTACTGCCTGCGACGGCGCGCCCCCGCGAGGCCGCTACGCTCGTGGTGCCAGACG
>JAEWBA010000424.1 GCA_023391395.1 Pseudomonadota bacterium | reverse complement strand
GAATATACCTCCATCCGGTAAGGACACCAACCCGGTTCAATGGCCATTCCCTTATGGCGTCGTGTCCGCTAATTTCGATCTGGAATGACAGAGGCGTATGCGAGGATTAATCGTCCGCCTGCGCTTCCCGAGCTTCGTTCGCTTTTTTACCCCGCCTTCCGGAACGTGAGATTGATGCGGCACTCTCCAACCACCTCGTGAACCGCCGGCTTGAGCGGCAGCACACCATGAAATCGCAATCTTGTCGGCCCACCCCAGACCACCACATCGCCGTGCATCAACGGCACGCGCAGCGCCTTGTCCGTACGCCGCAATCCACCGAACAGGAAGACTGCGGGAATGCCGAGCGAGACCGAGACAATGGGGGCGTTGAAATCACGTTCGTTCTTGTCCTGATGCAGCGAGAGGCGGGTTCCGGGTTCATAGCGGTTGATGAGGCAGGCGTCGGGTACGAAGTTATCGAAGCCGGCGGCTGTGGCTGAGTCGCACGCCAGCTTCAGGAATGCACCAGGCATGCGCGGCCACGGTTGACCGCTTTCCGGGTCAGTAGCGGTGTAGCGATACCCGCTGCGATCCGACACCCAGCCCAGTGCGCCGCAATTGCTCATCGCCACCGACATGCGCAAGCCGCCGGGCGTCTGCATATGGCGGAAAGAGGCTTGCGCGGTGATGTTGTGCACGGCGGTCAGCAATTTGTCCGCATCGGCCAGCGCGAAACGGCGCAGTATCGCTGCGCCCGGGCACAGGTCTTCAAGCCAAGGCGTGTGTTGTTCGAGATCTGCGAACAGGTCCAGCGTCATACTTCGGTACTTTCCTGCCGGGCGTGTGCTTCAGCGTCCGTCTGCGCCTGCGCCGTCTCTTGCAATCCGGTTTGCGCTTCCTTGTCAAGCAGGGCGCGCTTGCGTTCCACGCCCCAGCGGTAGCCGGACAGGCTGCCATCGCTGCGCACCACGCGATGGCAGGGGATGGCCACCGCCAGCGCATTGGCAGCGCAGGCACTGGCGACGGCGCGCACCGCGCTTGGCACTCCGATGCGTTGTGCAAGCTCGGTATAGCTGACAGTCTGGCCGGCCGGGATTTCACGCAGCGCTTGCCAGACGCGCTGCTGAAAGGCGGTGCCGCGCACATCCAGCGGCAGATCGAGGCCGATACCGGGCGCCTCGACGAAGCCGACTACGGTGGCAACTGTGTTCTCAAAGGCAGCGTCGTCGCCGATCAGGTGCGCGCGGGGAAAACGGTCCTGCAGATTGCGCGCCAGCGCCTCGGGGTCGTCGCCGATCAGGATGGCGCAGATGCCGCGCTCGCTTTGCGCAACCAGGATCGCGCCGAGCGAGCATTGGCCGATGGCGAAGCGGATTTCCATGTTGGCGCCGCCGCTGCGGTATCGGCCTGGCGTCATGCCGAGCACCGCGCTCGATTGCTCATAAAAGCGACTGCTGGCCTGGTAGCCGGCTTCGAAAATCGCCTGAGTCACCGTGCCGCCTGCGGCGAGTTGGCGACGCAGGCTTTGCTCGCGTTGGGCAGCGGCATATTCGCGCGGCGTCAGGCCGGTAGCTTGCTTGAACACGCGGTGAAAATGCCAGCGGCTGAGGCCGGCATGGCGTGCCAGGGTATCCAGCTCCGGCAGCGTTTCCGATTGCTCGATCAGGCGGCAGGCTGCGGTCACGATGGCCGCATGCTGCTCCTTCAGTGTCGGCAGATCGGGCCGGCAGCGCTGGCAGGGGCGGAATCCGGCTTGTTCGGCATCGGCGCGGGTGGCATGAAAGCGCACGTTTTCCGGGCGCGCCAGGCGTGATGGGCAGGAAGGACGGCAATACACGCCGGTACTCTTGACCGAATAATAAAAACGGCCGTCCGCCTCATGGTCGCGCGCCACCACGGCGGCCCAGCGCGGGTCGCTTTGGGTTGCGACAGCTTGTTTCTCTTTCAAGGAAGTGTGCATGGCTTTTTCCCTGTTTGTTCCATTGATGATAGCCAGTGTAGCGGCCAGCAAGGACGATCACACTCCGCTGCTTGCTTTCGAATCCTTTCCGCATGCTCCTCTGCCGGGTGGCCTTTCTTCCCTTGGTCGCCGAAATTCTTTCTTGAAGTCATTTGCAGGAAAGAGTGCCGTGGGATAATAGCTGCGCCCCGGAACGCCGCCATCCTGCCTTCTCCGCATGAAGATAAAGCCCCTCCTTTCCGCTGCCTGCCTCGCCCTGGCCTTTGTCGGTTCCGCTCTGGCGCAGGCCTTGCCGCCGGTAGTGGAGCAGGCGTTCCAGCGCGCGGAAATTCCGCCTTTCGCCATCGGCGCCTATGTGCAGGAAATCGGCGGTCCGGTCGTGATGGCAACGAACTGGGACGTACCTTTCAATCCGGCTTCGACCATGAAGCTGGTGACCAGCAATGCGGGCCTCGAATTGCTCGGTCCCACCTTCACCTGGAAGACCGAGGCCTATGCGAGCGGTCGGCTGACGGGCGAGGTGTTGCATGGCGATCTCGTCATCAAGGGGGGCGGCGATCCCAAGCTGGTGCTCGAAAATTTCTGGATGTTCCTGCGCCGCATCCGCGAGCGCGGCATTCGCGAGATCCATGGCGACCTGGTGCTCGACCGCAGCATTTTTGAAGATCTGCCTTACGACGCTGCGGCTTTCGACGGCGACCCCATGAAGCCGTACAACGTCGGGCCGGACGCGCTGCTGCTCAACTACAAGTCGCTGGGTTTTCGCTTCCTGCCCGATGAACACGACAAGCGCGTGCGCGCGGTAGTCGATCCGCCGCTGGCCGGCTTTTCGGTCAGCGCGCCGCGGCTGGTGAGTGGCGAATGCGGCGACTGGCGCGCACGGCTGCAGCCGTCGATCGACGGTAGCGGTGCCCGCTTCGAAGGCGTGTATTCCCTCGCCTGCGGCGAGCGCGCCTGGTATGTTCATCCCTATCAGCTCTCGCACGAGCAGTATTTCGGAGCGGTGTTCCGGCGCATGTGGGCCGAGCTCGGCGGCAAACTCGTCGGCACCGTGCGTAATGGGCATGTGCCGGCCGATGCGAAACTGGTGGCGGAGTGGCAGTCGCCGCCGTTGTCGGACCTGATCCGCGACATCAACAAGTTCAGCAACAATGTCATGGCGCGCCAGCTCCTGCTGACCATTGCGAACCAGGCGCTGAAGCTGCCAGCCACGCCGGAACGCGGCGCGGCAGTGGTCAAGACCTGGCTGGCGGCCAAGGGCATCGATGCGCCGGAATTGAGCATCGAAAACGGCTCCGGGCTGTCGCGCAGCGAACGCATATCGGCCTTGACCCTGGCGCGCCTGCTGATCGCCGCCTACCAGGCGCCGACCATGCCGGAATTCATGTCCTCGATGGCGCTGGTCGGCTACGACGGCACCATGCGCAAGCGCTTGAACGGACATGGCGTGGCAGGGCAGGCCCACATCAAGACTGGCGCACTGAACGACGTGCGTGCCGTGGCCGGCTACATCCTGGCGGCTTCGGGCAAGCGCTATGTCGTGGTCTGCCTGGTCAATCACGCCAACGCACCGCGTGCGCGCGAAGCGCAGGATGCTTTGCTGCAGTGGGTGTACGAGCGCGGGTAAGCGGACAAGGGGACGGGATAGAAGCTGCGTTCCGGGTGACTACGACTAGAGCGAAGGAGGAACGCTACGAATGCGCCGCTCTTCCGCGACCCGATGCAAAGGCTTAAGAAAGCCGCGGTAGACCGTAACTTCGGTGGTGAGCCCAAGTCCGAGCTTCACAAACCATCAGCAGCCCGCCCCTTCAATACATCAACTGGATTTCCACCGTCGCGCCGCCTTCCGGCAAGTCGAAGCGTGCTTCGTCGTAACGCGCCGCACGCATCGTCGGTCTCGGATTATTCGAAAAGCCGTAGCCTTTGATCGGGATGCCGAAGAAGTTGGTTTCCAGCTTGCCGCTGTTGTTGTGGTCGTGGAAGGTCGCGATGGCGTAAGGGCCGGGAGGCAGATCGGGCACGACTGCCTTGGCGGATTTGGTGGCCTCGTCGATTGGTAACACGAGACGGCGAACTGCCTTGGTGTCGTCTCCCGGAAAGCTTTCCGGCCCGGAGAAAATGGCAACGGCGACCTTGCCGCTGGTGTCCTTCACGCCGGAGACGACGACCGTCAGCGAAGCGGCGAAGACTTGCGATGACAGGCCAAGCAGGGCGATTGCCGCCAGCAGGCGGAAGGGGGCGGCAAGGCGTGCCGCGCGCGAAGGCGTGCGCATGAATGATTTCTCCTTATGCTTGACCGGCACGCTCGTGCCAGTATCCATGAAAGCTGAGAGGGGTGGGATGGCGCAACAGGACGCGCGCTGTCGGACCGTCGGCCAGGCGGTCCGACCGGAAAATGCCGAGAAACGAATTTCCGGTCTTGCCGTCCAGCCCGAGAGAAAGCAGCCAGCCCTGTTCCTCGCCCATCGTATCGTCCGGCACGACGATCGGCTCGCCAAGGTGGACGTCGTCCAGGTACACGTGCTCGCGCTTGCCGCTATCCATGTCCAGCCGCGCCAGGCCGTTGTGGAACACGGTGGCATGCGGAGCGGTCGTGAAGTAGCCGAAGCGGTGACGGTGTGCGGCGACGCGCGGGTCGGTCATCGGAAACTCATGATTCTCCGGGCTGATGATCTCTTCCGTGACGCGCCGTGCGGCGAGGTCAATCACATAGCGCCGAATCGTGCCGGCGTGTTCCTGCAGGCCTTGACGGCCTTCCATGATGGTGCGGAACGCCGCCTTCTCCCCGATGAAGTGATCCGGCTCGGCATAGCCGACAAAGTCGGCGACCATGCGTCCCCCCGCCTCGTAGGCATTCAGGCTGTGCCACATGAAGCAGGCGGAGGTTTCCAGGATGGTGGGCGGCGCCGTTCCCTCGCGCTCCATGATCATCAGCAGGTTGCCGTTTTGGGGCTTCCACCGCAGGCTGTCGGTGAAGCTGGCCTGTCCGCTCAGGAAGGGCAAGAGCGACAGTTCGAGTGGATGCAGCAGCACCAGCACGTGGCGCTGCGTGACGAACCAATCGTGGATGTAGGCGCCGCGCGGCGCCGCTACGCGCCGGTGCTGGCGCAATGTCCCTTCCGGGGAGCGCACGCACAGATGCAGATAGGTACGCGGCCCATGCTCGACCCCCAGCAGCAGCCACTCGCCGGTTCGCCCATCTGTCTTGGTATGCGCCTTGAAGTCCGGATGAAGGTGATCGGCGCCGACTTGCCGCTCCCCATGCGTCTCCAGTGTGTCAGGATCCAACCCATAGGGGAGTCCAACCTCGTCAAAAGCGAACAGGAAGCCGCTTTTTACCACGGTGGTCACGCCGGCCTGCGATTTGATCCGGTTGCCCAGGTTGCGCAGCATTCCGCCTGGCGCGCGCGTGGTCCATGTGGGCAAGGTGAACCGCTGGGCATTCTGTTCGGCGAGGTACTTCTCGGTGCGCACGAACTTGTTCCGGTAACGCACTTTGCCGCCCTGGAAATCGAAGGCCTGGATCATGCCGTCGCCATCGAGCAGGTGCGTCTTGCGGATGCCGCCGAAATCGAAACGGCCGGGGCCGTTGCGGTAAAGCGTTCCTTGCAACGAGGCCGGAAGCTCGCCTTCCACCTGCGCCTGATAGTCATGCTCTTCCGTCATGGAGGCCGCAAGCCCTGCAAGCCAAGGCTTCTCCCTTGTTTCGTTCCCCGCCATCCCCAGCTCCTGTTGTTGGT
>JAEWBA010000409.1 GCA_023391395.1 Pseudomonadota bacterium | reverse complement strand
ACCATGCCTCGCTTGATGGCCTTGTCCCGCACGGTGGCGGCATAGCGCCCGATGTTGGCAGCGCTGGGGGTGGACTGGTGCAGCGCGTTCAGGAACGGCAGGTCGGCCGCTAAGTGGTCTTTGGCCTTCAGGGCGTCAAAGACAGTCAGCACGTCCGCCGCCTCACCCTTGCCGATCATGCCGACGATCTCGGCAAAGATGGCCCGATGCTCAGCGACAGCGAAATGCTCAACCCGAAGGTCGCCCATGCGGTCAATCGAGTCGTTGTCGATCAGCAGGGCGCCCAGGACAAACTGCTCTGCCTCATGGGCAATCAGGCGGCTTTCCGCGGGGATGACGGGCGCGTTCATGCGTTCCCCCGGTGGTAGAAGCCCTCAATGACCTTGGCGAAGTTCTCCGGCTTTGCCAGCCAATCCAAGCTCACGACAAACGGGTCACGATCACGCGACGTTGGCGCGCGACCGGTCAGGAATTCGGATTGAGCAACGTAGGCGAAGAACTTGCGCCACCAGTCGAGCGATTGGCGCTTGGCTTCCTCCCTCCATCGGGCTTGCAGGTGTTTGGCACGAGTGCCGTTCCACACCCGGACACGCGTGCCCATAGGTAAAAGCTCGTGATAGGCAGCAATGATTTCCTGGTGCGGGCAATCGGGTCGAGCAACATCGTTGCCGACAACTACCCCGTTAGGGGTAGTAAGGTTTTCTTCTTCTCTTCTCTTCTCTTCTCTAGTCCCATTCTCGTCCACATCATTTGCGGACAGATTGCGGACAGATTGCGGACGTTTCCTATCTTCCCTTTTACGCTTTTGGTCCTCTGCGCGCCGCTTTGCAGACTGCCCGTTATGCTCCCCAAACTCAGGCAGGATAAGGGTTTCCGCCCCGTCGAACTCAAGCCAACCCACCTTTATCATCGCCTCCGAAAACCCCTCCCAGCCAATCACATGATCTAGCAATTTAGGGGTGTACCCCTCCAACATGCCATCAACAGAATGCGTATCGAAAACACCCCAAACCGCATGCAGTCCACCAATTACCCGGAACTTGTCCGATTTAGTTGCGGACAAAATGCGGACGACTTTCGGATGTGACAACAGGTCGATTCTCATCTTGATCCAATCCCCTGCCATTACAGTCCCCTTGCTTCCAGTCCCGGATAAACGCCGACTTGCCCACGCAGCTCGCGATCGCGCCGAATGTCCATCTCGCGGTAAAGCTGGCGCTGATTCATGCGCTCGGCTTCTGCTTCGGCCTGCTCCCTCGTCAGGCAGGCGCACGCGATCGTCAGAGACTCGCACCCCGGCGTCTTATAGGCGACGAGCGCGCTGCCGTCCTCATATGGGCCGATGACCTTGTAAGTCAGCATTCAGGCACCCTCCCCCTTCAATTCCTTCACGACGACCTTGGCCATCGGCGTTTCCGCATAGCGCTTGCGCACAACCAGGTCGACCACCTGCTTGTCATCCCGCCAGACCACATCGTTCATGGCGTCGAAAATCCCCTTGATGACGTTGTCCACGTCCGGCTTCGATGTCGGGAAAATCTCCCCAGCCAGGGCGGCGGTGCGCTTCTTTTGGCTCCAACTGGCCGGCGGCAGGATCATCAGCACGACTTCGACGTTGGCGGCGCCTTCCAGGGGAGCACGGCCAGCCATCGCGGCATCCGCTTGCATGCGAACCAGGTTTTCGTAGCTGGCGGTTTTCTCCGGCGTGTAGGTCGTGACGAAGTTGCCGCGACGCGCAAACTTCGGTCGCCCCTTGCCAACCGGTGTGCCGGGAATCGTGAAAGCGATCACACCAGCCCCTTCCGCTTCAAAATTCGATTGGTCTGCGCGATCGCTTCCGCGAACAGCGTGGCAACCAGCTCCTGGCTCAATCCTTCCGGGCGCGGCCGGCGGCCGTCCACAACGTCATGGCAGGCGCTGCAACCATAGGCGGCCAGGTGGTCCGGCGCCTTCAGGCCCATGCCTTTGCCGTCTGCCAGGGCGTTGGAATGGCACAGCACTGTGGTGTCGCGGTCGTAGTTGCACACCAGCGGCAGCCGGATCGTGCATTCCTCGCCGTGGGCACTCTTGCGGACCGGCGTCATCTTTGGGCCGCGAGATTTCAGGCGGGACGTGCCGCGCTTCATGGGAGAGCGCTTCATCGGCTTGGTGGATGGCTTGAGGGAGGAGCGGATCACTGGTCGCACCCCTTGCCGATCGCGCCGGGATCAACTGATGATGTGAACCGCTTCCAGTGAATCCAGCCTTGATCGGGGCAATGGAAGCCCCATTGGCGGTACCGTGGCCCGGTGATGAACAACGTCCAGCAGGCGCCGTCTATCAACTCGATGCGATGCGCGAACCGGCCACTGCTGCGCAGGCGAACGGCACCAGCTTCAATCACGCGGCGCTGATGAATGCCACCGGCAGCGATGGTGTGCTCCGCGTACCGGCCACTGAGCAAGACTGACAAGTTCGCCCATGGGTGATCGTGAAGCGCCCGGTCGTCGTCACTTCGTAAGAAGCAATGCAAATAAACGTTCAAGAAGCGGTTGCGCGGGATCACGTACCAGCGCAATAAGTACGGGTTATCGTGGCCGCCGATCACCGCATCCGGCTTGCGCGCGTAGGCAATGCGAGTTTTCAGGAACTGGCACAGACGGCTGATGTTCATCGCTCGAACCCTCCGAGCACTGCTTCCATAGTCTGTTCGGCCATGAACGGCGACAGGTGCGGCCATAGGTACTTCTGTGCATGCTCGGTACGCAGGAAGGCCACGGCGTCATCATGAAAATTGCGCATCGTGTCTTCGTCACACTTTTTGTATGAAATCGAGCGCGGCACCGGTACCACGCCGCCTTTTGGGCCGGCCATCCAGTCCACGAAGCCGGCGCCAATCTTCAGCCAGCACCGGAACTGTTCAAAGTTCTTGATGCGCTCCTGCGCCTTAAAGACTTTCGATTCCATTGCCATGTGCTTGCGGTGGAACCAGCCAACGCGCGGCGTCCAGGTTTCAATCGAGAAGATTTCGCCGGAACCGGCTTTCAATATCCAGTTCCAGAAACGGCGCCAGGACTTTTGATCCGATTCGGACAGGCCGTCGATCATTTCGAAGAGCGCCAATCGCAGCACATCCTTTTGTTGCTGCGTCAACTCAGCATCGGTGCGCTTGGCAAGGGTGATTTCGCTCACGCCGCGACCTCCTCTTCAAGGGCGTCAAACAGCGTCGGCATGCTGACTTCGCGCTCAGCAGCCCGCAGGTAGTGCAGCTGATCCTTGAAGTACGTCGCGCTCAGTTCACTGCCACGCGCATAGCGGCCAGCCTTGATGGCACGGACGCCCACGGTGCCCAGACCGTGGAACGGGTCGTAGATCACATCGCCACGGTTGCTGTAACGCTCGATCAGGCGATCCACAATGTCGAATTGCAGCGGGCAGACATGCTGCTCGACCGCCCTGCGAGACTGCTCGCCGTTCAGGGTAAGCATCCGGTTCACGTCATGCCAAACGTCCGAATGGTGACTGCCGGGCGCCAGGCTCATGAAGGTGGATGGAAGCGCGTTGCGAGCCTGCAGCTGCTCGCCGATGGCGACGTGTTTCTCGTAGTCATAGACGTGGCGCAGGCTGTCGTCGGTGAAGAACTTCGCCAGCTTGGCCGGCCCCATAGCGGCCATCTCGTCGGCTGCCAGTAACCGGTTACCGCTGGAGCGCCAGAATGCGTGCGCGTCCACCTGCCATTTGGCCAGCGAATACTCTGCCTTGCTCTTGACAACCGGCTCGTCGGCATAGCCGCGGCTACGGTCGGTTTGCGGCTTGTGGAACAGGAGAACGTACTCGGGCGAACCGACGCCCATCTTCGTGCCGTCCTTGCACATCTCGGTGTAGCCAAGGCGATAGGTCTGATTGTTTTCGCGTACCACGTCGGTCACGATCGTGATCATTCCCATGTAGTCGAAGCCGTGTTTCTTCGCATGGAAGATCGCTTCAGCATGGAACGGCGACACGGTTGGGATACCGGCGCCGGTCACGTTCCCGAACTTGATGCGGTCCTTGACGTGGCAGCAATACAGGCGGCCAGGCTTAAGGATCCGTAGCAATTCCGGCGTCAGGAAGTCCATCTGCCGCCAGAAATGGTCGTTACCCTCCGTGTGGCCGAAGTCGTTGTAGCTCGGCGTGTACTCGTAATGATTGGCAAATGGGATCGACGTCACGATCAGGCCGACCGAGTTTTCCGGCTGCTCCATGGCCTCAAGAACGCAGTCGTTATTCGCGACATCAAAGCGCTCGCCCTTGACGACGCAGCGCTCGATGCCGATCGTGCGCGCCAGGGTGTCCTGCATGGCCAGCTGATCCAGCCCGTACGTACGCACCAGCTCGGCCATACGCTTCTGCTGCTCATCGTGACGTTTCCACTTCGCCAGCAGCTCGGCCTTAATCTCGCGCTCGGCTTCCGTGTGGATGATGTCGATGCGAACCTGGTGCTGCTGGCCGAAGCGCAGAGTCCGGTGCACCGCCTGGATGAAGTCATTGAACTTGTATCCCACGCCGGAAAAAATCTCGCGGTGGCAGTGGCGCTGGAAATTGCAGCCGCTGCCGGCGATCACCGGCTTGGTGGACAGGATCCGGTGCTCTCCATCGCTGAAGGCGATGATCCGCGCCTCGCGCTCTTCCAAGTCCTGCGAGCCCCATACGCTGACCGCTTCGGGTATTGCTTGCTGGATGGCATGCCGCTCATCTTCCAGGTCATGCCAGACGATGAAATGATCTTCAGGCGATTCGTCGATCAGGCCGCGTACCTTTTCCACGCGCGCCGGCAGAGATTCGCGCTTCTCACGGGCGGCAGCCGACAGGCCAAGAGCCAGGTCCGGCACCAGCAGGCCCTGCCCGTTCTTTTCGGTACCGGCAGCGGCGTAGTCGCTTTGGATTTCGTGCCAGCGCACGTCCAGATCCGGCATCACATAGCCGTCGTCCGAATGCCCGAGATC
>JAEWBA010000219.1 GCA_023391395.1 Pseudomonadota bacterium | reverse complement strand
GGCCCTGGCCGGTGCGTCCGTCCTCATCCTGGAAGCCGGGCCGCGCGTGACGCGCGACGAACTGGTCGCCCGTTTTCGCAATTCGCCGCGTCGCAGCGACTGGATGTCGCCCTATCCGCCGGCGCCGTGGGCCCCGCATCCGGTCTATCTGCCCAAGGACAATGGCTACCTGGTCCAGGCCGGCCCCTATCCGTATCCGGCGGAATACATCCGCCAGGTCGGCGGCACCACCTGGCACTGGGCGGCACACGCCTGGCGCAACGTGCCGAACGATTTCAGGATCAAAAGCCTGTATGGCGTCGGCGTCGATTGGCCGATCACGTACGAAGAGCTGGAACCCTTTTACCAGGAAGCGGAGGAAATCATGGGGGTGTCCGGCGCGCCCAATACCGGTTCGCCGCGCAGCAAGCCGTTTCCGATGCAACCCGTGGCTGAACCTTGGGCCATGCGTCGTCTGCGCGAGCGCCTGGCGCCGGTGTATGAAGTGGTGAGCAATACCACCGCCCGCAACAGCCGCAGCTACGGCGGCCGGCCCGCCTGCTGCGGCAACAACAGTTGCCAGCCGATCTGTCCGATCGATGCGCAATACCATGGCGGCCTGGCTTGCGACGCCGCCGAAGCCGCCGGCGCCAAGCTGCTCCCGAACGCCAATGTCTACCGTCTCGAACACGATGACAAAGGCCGCATTGCGGCGGCCCACTACTACGACCCGGACAAGCGATCGCACCGCGTCATCGGCAAGGTCTTCATCATGGCGGCCAACGGCATCGAAAGCCCGCGCCTGCTGCTGCTGTCACGCAGCGACAAGTTCCCCGACGGCCTTGCCAACAGCCACGACATGGTGGGTCGCCATCTGATGGATCATCCCAGCACTTCGCTCACCTTCGATGCCGATGAGGAAGTGTGGCTGGGACGCGGACCGCAAAGCCCCAGCTCCATCAATAGCATGCGCGACGGTCCCTTCCGCACCGAGCATGCGCCGTACCGCCTCGACTTCACCAACATCTCGCGGGTGGACAGCGCTACCAAGGAACTCATCGACCAGGGCATCTACGGCCCCGAGCTGGAAAAGCGACTGCGCTACAGCGCCGCGCGCGAGATGAATGTCAAGAACGTACTGGAAGTGCTGCCGCACCCGCAACACCGCATCACGCTCAGCTCCGAAAAGGATGCGATGGGCATCCAGAAGCCGCAGGCGCACTATTCGATCGACGACTACACGCGCAAGGGGCACAAGCGCTCCCAGGAGGATTTCCGGCGTATCGCCGAGCGCATGGGCGGCACCAACTTGCGCTTCAGCAAGGAAGGCGATTTCGCCAACAACCAGCATATCTGCGGCACGCTCAGCATGGGCAAGGATCCGAACACCTCGGTATGCGATCAGTGGGGGCGCGCGCACGATCATGAGAATCTGTACTTCGCCAGCACCGGCGTGATACCCACCGCCGGCACCTGCAATTCGACCGAGAACGGGGTGGCGCTGGCGCTGCGCACGGCCCAGCACATCCTGGCGGAGCAGGGGGCAGCGCGCGCGCCGACTTCTGTCACGGGAACGGGAAGATGAGTGCCATGAACGCCAAGGGATTTCTGCTTCGCCGTCTGGGTGTCTTCGCGCTGACGCTTGCATGCGTCCAGGCGAGCGCCGCTGAAGCTGATGCTGCCCTGGTCAAGCGCGGCGAGTATCTGGCGCTGGCCGGCGACTGCATCGCCTGCCATACGGCACCGGGCGGCAAGCCGATGGCGGGCGGCCTGCTGCTGCCGACGCCGATCGGTCCCATCGTCTCGACCAATATCACGCCTTCGAAAACGCATGGCATCGGCAACTACACCGAGGAACAATTCGCCGCGGCGCTACGCAAGGGCGTGCGCGCCGACGGCCGCCATCTATATCCGGCGATGCCCTATACCTCGTATGCGCTGGTGACGGACGAGGATGTGCACGCCTTGTACAGCTATTTCATGCGGGGCGTGCAGCCAGTCGACGCGGCGCCGTCGCGCCAGACCGAACTGCCCTTCCCTTTCAACATACGCTTGGCGATGGCCGCATGGAACATGCTGTTCCTCGACGACCAGCCGTTTCGGCCTGACTCCGCCAAAAGCCCGCAATGGAATCGTGGCGCCTATCTGACGCGCGGATTGGCCCATTGCGGCAGCTGCCATACGCCGCGCAACATGCTGATGGCGGAAGAGCGTGCGCGCGAACTTGGCGGCGGCGCGGTCGGTCCGTGGTATGCGCCGAACATTACGGCGGATGTCAACAGCGGCGTTGGCGGCTGGAGCGAACAGGAATTGATCGATTACATGCGCGAGGGCCGCGCCGCCGACAAGGGACAGGCTGCGGGGCCGATGCTGGAAGCAGTCGATAACAGCCTGCGGCATTTGAACGAAGAAGATCTGCGCGCGATCGCGGTGTATCTCAAAGACGTGCCGGCGCTGCACGATGCGGCGAATACGCGGCCATCCTATGCCTGGGGCGAACCCGCCGACGAATTGCACAGCCTACGCGGCGTGGCCTTGCCGCAGGATTTGAATCGGATGAGCGGTGCGCAACTCTACGACGCCCACTGCGCCACTTGCCACCAGGCGCACGGCCAGGGCAGCTTCGACGGCGGCATGCCGCAGCTGTTCCATAACTCCACGGTGGGAAGCGCCAACACCGACAACCTGGTGATGGTGCTGCTGGACGGCATACAAAAGCAGGGTGAAGAACAGGAGATGCTGATGCCCGGCTTCCGGAAAACCTTGTCGGATCAACAGATCGCCAACCTGGGATCGTATCTGCTGCGGCACTACGGCAATCCGCAGGCGCGGGTAAGTGCGGACCAAGTGAAGGTCCTGCGCGCCGACGGCCCAAAATCGCACTTGGTGGCGGCGGCCCGCATCGGCATCGCGGTGGCTGTCATCCTATTGATCGTCCTGTTCGCCGTCTTGTTGCGCCGCCGTCGAAGAAGCTAGGCAATCTTGCTTGCCCCGCGCGAGGCAAATTCAAAGAATAAATCTCATCGACTGCTTCGATCGATGAAGCAGGCTCGCATTTCGTATTCAGTTTAGTCGATTGCCTTTCGACATGCCAAGGGTATAACTCATCACGGCGCGCTGAAAAACCTAAGGGCCTCGATGTGCTCGCCGTCTTGTCTCTTGTCGAAAATGCGTGACGGCTCGCACACCAACTTGCGCATCGATGCACACATGCGCAAAAAGATATGCATTTGCATTTATCAATTAGTAAGCCTGGTTTTCAACTGTGGTTTGCGTGCGAAAAATAATCTTCGTCAGAGGGAAAATTTCTATCGACGAAAAGAAAGAAGGCGTATATTTAACTTGCGGAGCGGAAACTTATCTCGCATTCCCATACCTAAGCAACGCTGGATTCACATCGGAGGAACCTACATGAAAATCTTCGACAACTACGCGGCGCGGTATGAGCGGACCAGAGAAGAAGAATATTCCCTGCAAGAGTATCTCGAACTCTGCAAAAGGGACCGCCTGGCCTACGCCTCAGCCGCAGAGCGTATGTTGGAGGCGATCGGCGAGCCGGAACTCATCGACACGCGCCACGACCCCCGCCTGTCGCGCATCTTTGCCAACAAAGTCATCAAGATCTATCCCGCCTTCCGTGAGTTCTACGGCATGGAAGAAGTCATCGAACAGGTGGTTTCCTATTTCCGGCATGCCGCGCAAGGGCTGGAAGAACGCAAGCAGGTGCTGTATCTGCTCGGCCCCGTCGGCGGTGGCAAGTCGTCAATTGCGGAAAAGCTCAAGCACTTGATGGAGCATGTTCCCTTCTATGCAATCAAGGGTTCGCCGGTCAACGAATCGCCACTGGGTCTCTTCGATCCCGACGAAGACGGAGCCATCCTGGAAGAGGATTACGGCATCCCGCGCCGCTACCTGCGCGCCATTCCCAGCCCCTGGGCGGTGAAGCGCCTGCAGGAATTCAATGGCGACATCAACCAGTTCCGCGTGGTCAAGCGTTATCCCTCGGTGCTGAAGCAGATTGCGATCTCCAAGACCGAGCCGGGCGACGAAAACAACCAGGACATTTCTTCCCTGGTCGGCAAGGTCGATATTCGCAAGCTGGAAGATTATTCCCAGGACGATCCGGATGCCTACAGCTACTCCGGCGGCCTGTGCCTGTCCAACCAGGGCTTGATGGAATTCGTCGAGATGTTCAAGGCGCCGATCAAGGTGCTGCATCCGCTCCTGACCGCGACCCAGGAAGGCAACTTCAAGGGCACCGAAGGCTTCGGCGCGATTCCTTTCGACGGCGTGGTGCTGGCGCACTCCAACGAATCGGAATGGAAAGCCTTCCGCAACAACAAGAACAATGAGGCTTTCCTCGACCGTATCTACATCGTCAAGGTGCCTTACTGCCTGCGCGTCACCGACGAAGTCAAGATCTATGAAAAGCTGGTCAGCAGTTCTTCACTGGCGAAGGCGCCGTGCGCGCCGGGCACGCTGAAGATGATGGCGCAGTTCGCGGTGCTGTCGCGCATCAAGGAGCCGGAAAACTCCAGCATCTTCTCCAAGATGCAGGTGTACGACGGCGAGAACCTGAAGGATACCGATCCGAAGGCGAAGTCGCGCCAGGAGTATGTCGATTACGCCGGCGTCGACGAAGGCATGAGCGGCTTGTCGACGCGCTTTGCCTACAAGATCCTGTCCAAGGTCTTTAACTTCGATAACACCGAAGTGGCGGCCAATCCGGTGCACCTCTTGTACGTGCTGGAGCAGCAGGTCGAGCGCGAGCAGTTCCCGCCCGAGACCGAGCAGCGCTATATGTCGTACATCAAGGAGTACCTGGCGCAGCGCTACGTCGAGTTCATCGGCAAGGAAATCCAGACCGCCTACCTG
>JAEWBA010000190.1 GCA_023391395.1 Pseudomonadota bacterium | reverse complement strand
CTGGTCCTTCGTGGCACTGCCACCGAAGGACATGGCCCCGGCGCGGGCTTCCGCTACCTTCAGCCAACCCGTGGAACTCAGCAGCTGATTCGAGCGCAGCATGGCGTTGGCGAAGCGATCCAGAGCGGCCAGCACTTGCGGAATCCGGGACAGATCGACGATCGAGAAGGTATTGTATTTGTCCTCCAGGTAAGCCGCCTCGTACTCGCGACGCACCTTCTCGGCTTCGCGCTCCTGCTTGGCGATGAAGCCGTCGGCCAGCGCGCGGCCGAACGAAGGCGCATCGATGCCGGGGTTGGCGGCCAGAGTGTTGAGGGCCACGGTCCAGTCCCAGCCGGTGCCGGGCTCCAGTTCCTGCGAGGCGCCGAGATAGCGCGCGTAGGGCGCCATGGCATCGGCCACCTCGACGGTGGCCATGAGGCAGGCGTCATAAGCGATGAAGTCGAAAGTGATGCCGGTGGCATCCTTGGCGTTCTTCAGCGCGGTGACGATGTCCGGTAGCGTGAAGCTTGCCGGCACCATGTAGCGGGTGTCCCCCCTCCAAGGCCGCGGGAAGTTCTCGTCGCCCCCAAAGCCGTTGTAGCCGGCGCCGTGGTTCCAGAACATCAGCATGTAGCGATCGGCCGGATAAGCCGTCTTGGCCCACTTGATGAACTCGGTCAGGGTGGCCGGGTCGGCCATGTTCACCCGGCCGAGATCGGCCAGTTCTTCGATCTTGCCGTTCTTGACGACATGGCGCTTGAGCGTCTTCCAACTCTTGACCAGGCCCAGGTTGGCTGGATCGTCCTTGAGTGCGCCGCCGGTGGTCAACACCACGTTGACCTTGTCGGAGGTGGTGGCCTGCAGCATTTCCTGGATGTTGATGGTGGCATTTCCCTTGAGCGGTTCGGGGCCGCTTTCGAGATCGGAACCGACCATGTAGACCAGTAAGGTCGTGGTCTGCGGGGCCGTAGGCGTAGGCGTAGGACTGCCGCCGCCGCAAGCGGCCAGTCCAACCATCACAACAACGCAGAGCAGCAGGTGCCGCAGCTTGCTGACCATTATGTTTTCTCCGGTTACAAATGTTTTAAAACCGAAATAGTAGCATTGCCGTCTGGCAATTCGATATCGAAAAAGAGAGGTCTGCCGTGCGCGAGGCAGGCGGAAGAAGGGGAAGAAGGAGGAGTTACATGTGCCGCGCGGCGATGCGCGATGGAGCGGGTGAAGGGAATCGAACCCTCGTATGCAGCTTGGGAAGCTGCCGTTCTACCATTGAACTACACCCGCGAGTAGCGCAATTCTACGTGGGATTTGCGGGGGCATGCAAACCGGCATGCCATCCGCTGGTCGAGAAAGCGCACGCTGGCGAATTGTCGCGCCGCCAAGCACGGGCATGCGGTTCAAGGCTGTGGAAGAAATTGCAAGGACATGAAGGATTTCTGCGTATTCTCGTCGAGTCCGAGCAAGCCGGAGGTATCGGCGACCACATAGCGCCTCCCGTCGCTGATCAGCCCCCAGAAGCATTGCCCTCCCGCCGCATGAAAGCCGGTCTTCCGGTTGGAGATGCTGCAAGTGATGGTGGTGCGCAAGCCCTTCCAGCCGGCGCCGCTGATCGTTTCCGCCGGCGGATTTTCGAATCGGCCGATGGCGGCAATCCACTTGCCGGCGCGTTCTTCGAATAGCGACTCTTCGGCGTTGGCTGTCTTGAAATCTCCCTTGCCGACCTTGAAGTGAATCAGATAGTCGTGACCTTCCGGCATGCGGGCAGCGCTCAGATACACATCGTTCCCTTGCCGCGTGAGCTTGCGATTGCTCGGATACAGAAATTCGATGCCCAGAGTCTTGTCCGAATAGCGTATCCACTGGAATCGCGGCACAGCCTCAAGTGTTATCAAGCGCTCGCCATAGGCCTGTTCCAGGCAGGATTCGGAATCGCAGCCGGCGCGCAATGTCCTGAGCCAGGCGAGTTGCTCGCGCTTGAGGGCTTCCGGATTTTTGGCCGAGGCAAGGGTTTCCCGATAAAGCTTGTTCAGGGCCTCGTCCAGGGCCATCAGCCTTGCGTTGGCACACACCAGCTTTTCCGTCTTCTCGCGCGCGGCTTTGCAATCCATCGCGAATGCGAAGTTGCCGAGAAAGGACAACATGGAAAGGAACAAAGCTTGAGCGAGGCGCATGATCGGTTGACGAAAAAGGCGTATTAAAGAGAATGAAAAAAGCTGCTTTCGGCCACGACGCTTGCTGCCGACGCAACCCCATGCGTCGATGCCGAGGAACAGGAGCATATGGCGCCGGAACATGCGCGTAAAGAAAACCTGACGAAACTCCGGAAACGAGTTCAATGCGACACCACATGCACCAGAAATCCAAGCCGCCGACGACGAGCCGTGCATCGGTGCGCTGCAGTCCCGGTCGGGTCACTGCCACGATGCTGGCATTGTTTGCCGCCGGCCTTGCTCCTTTTGGGCCGGCCCTGGCACAGGAGGATACGGCTGCGGCGACACCTACGCTCCCCGCCGTCACCGTTACCAGTACCCGGCTCGGTACTGCGCCCTTCGACACGCCGGCCTCCGTCAATGTGGTGAGCGGCGACGCATTGCGCGAACGCCAGCCGCAAATCAACCTGTCGGAAGGCTTGGGCGGCGTGCCCGGCTTGCAAATTCAAAACCGCCAGAACTATGCGCAAGACTTGCAGATCGTCTTGCGTGGCTTCGGTGCGCGCTCGACCTTCGGCATACGCGGTCTGCGCCTGTACGTGGATGGCATTCCGGCCACCATGCCCGACGGGCAGGGACAGACTTCCAACATCGACATCGCCTCCATCGAGCGCGTGGAAGTCTTGCGCGGACCGTTTTCGGCTTTGTACGGCAATTCCTCCGGCGGGGTGATCCAGGTGTTTACCGAGGAGGGGAGCGGGCCGCCGACACTCACTCCAGAATTTGCTCTCGGCAGCTACGGCTTGCGCCGCTACGACGCGAAGCTTGGCGGATCGAGTGCAGACGAGCAGATCAATTACCTTTTCAGCGCCAATCGCTTCACGACCGATGGCTATCGTGAACACAGCGCCGCGAGCAGAAATCTGGCGAATGCCAAGCTGGGTGTACGTGTCGACGAAGACACCAAACTGACGCTGATCGCCAACGGCGTGTATCTTCGTGCCCAGGATCCGATGGGACTGACGCTGGCACAATTCAACAACGATCCGCGCAGCGTCGTACCGGCCGCACTGCAGTTCGACACGCGCAAAACGGTGCGGCAAACGCAGGGCGGCCTGTTGCTAGAGCGGCGCATCGATGCGGACAACGAGCTGCGCGTGATGACTTACTACGGCAGCCGCTACACCCTGCAGTTCCTGTCGATTCCGCCGGCGGCGCAGGCCGATCCGCGGAATGCCGGCGGCGTGGTCGATCTTGTGCGTGACTATGGCGGCATCGATGTGCGTTGGACTTCACACCTGTCTTTGATCGGCCGGCCATTGACCCTGATCGGCGGGCTGGCCTGGGATGCCTTGAACGAAGGGCGCAAGGGCTACGAGAACTTCGTCGGCACGACGCTCGGCGTGCGCGGGGCGCTGCGGCGCGACGAGAGCAACGACTTGTGGAATCTCGATCCCTATGTGCAGGCATCCTGGCAATACGCGGAACGCTGGACGCTGGACGCCGGCCTGCGCTACAGCAACATCCATTTCTCTTCCAAGGATCATTACATCGTCGGTTCCAATGGCGACGACAGCGGATCGGCGCGCTACAGCAAGGCTTTGCCGGTGGCGGCGCTGCGTTATCAGGCGCGAGATTGGCTGAACCTGTACGCAGCGCTAGGGCGCGGCTTCGAGACGCCGACCTCCAATGAACTTTCCTATCGCGCCGATGGCTTGCCTGGCTTGAATTTCGATTTGCGGCCTTCGGTCAATACCAGCGTCGAAATCGGCGCCAAGGCACGGCTCGCGAGCGGCATGCTGACCGCGGCGCTGTTCCAGCCCCGTACCGAGGACGAGATCATCAGTGCCGGCAGTTTCAACGGCCGTGCGACTTTCCGCAATGCCGGCCGCACCTTGCGCAACGGCCTGGAGCTGCAATGGGATGGCAAGCATGCGCGCAACTGGCGCACGCAGGCAGCCTATACCTGGCTGGATGCCACTTATCGCGACGGCTTTTGCGACCCCGCCTGCGGCGCGGCCGACACGGTCCCGGCCGGCAATCGCATCCCCGGCGTCGCGCGCCACATGGCATATGGGGCGCTGGCATGGGAGCCGCCGCAGGGCTGGCGTGCCGGGATCGAAGGCCGCTATCTGAGCAAGATCTATGTCAATGACAGCAATGACGCTGCCGCGCCGGGATACTTCACTGCCTCGGTCCACGCCGGCTACCTGTGGCCGCTCGATCGCTGGACGCTGAGCGCCTTTGCTCGCGTCGACAATCTGTTCGACCGCCAGTACGCCGGCTCGTCCATCATCAACGAGGGCAACGGCCGCTACTTCGAACCGGCGCCCGGCCGCAACTGGAGTGCCGGCATCAGCGCTGCCTACCGGTTTTAATCAGAAAGGCCGCGCATTCCCGGCTGCCGCCAGCTCGGTGACCTGCAAAACACTATCCGGATGGATAGCGTTCCAGGTTTGTTGAGTCTCCGTAAATTCCTTATCCTGAATGCCCCTTTGCACACAGGAGACGACAGACATGACCCGTTCCACTTTTACTCTCGCCGGCGTGATTGTAGTTCTCGCCTTGGCTGGCTGTGCTTCGCAGCCTTCTGCTCCGGCCGCCCAGCAAGCCGCCGCCGCACCTGCGCCTGCTACGGCCCCCGCCACCGCTGCACCCGCGGACGCCGCGCTCGCCGCCAAGCTGAAAGGAAACTGGACCGGCAAGTGGGAACTGGCAGGCTTCGGCAGCGGCAAATTCGAATTGATCGTTGCTGATGCTCAAGGCAGCGATGTGAAAGGCAACGCCAACTGGTATGGTACTGCCGCCGGCGATACCAAAGCGCCCTTGGATACGGCTACCGTGAAGAATGGCCAGTTGGTGGCCAAACAGGGCAGCGCCACCATCAAGCTGTCCGCCAAGGACGACAATACCTTGAGCGGCACCTGGGAGAACAGCGGCTTCAGCGGCCCGCTGACGGTCAAGCGCTGATCGACCACGCCTGCCGAGCTGGGCAGGATGCCGAAACAGGAAAGGGGAGCCGAGGCTCCCCTTTTTCATGAATTAGCGACGCGGCGGGTTTGGTGCCGTGCCCGTGTGAATCAGCGGAGGATGATGTCGTCCCCAGATCCACCGGATACATCCGGATCGATCGTATGAATGAGGATACCGGTTGGCCCCTGCAAGCTGGTGGCGCCGCTGTCCTTGCAATTCGCGAGGGCGCCGTCGCTTTCAATCGTGCACTGGATGACGTTTTGTCCATGCCAGTTCGCGATGTAGGCGATCGAACCATGGATAGCAATCTGGTCAGGGCGATCGAGCAGGCTTACTCCTGCATCCTTGCAAGTCGACAGTCTCCCATCGGCGGCAATCGTGCACTGGATAATGCCGTATGTCGAGTCGTTGGCGATATAGGCGACCGATCCATGGGTTGCGATTGCGCGCGGTGTGGTCAGTAGCGATGCACCAGAATCCACGCAGTCGGAAAGACCATTGTCTGCCGCAAGCAGGCAATAGCTCACTTTGTTGCCAACCGAATCCACAACATAGGCTCCGAAGCCTTTAAAGGCGATGCTGTTCGGGCCTAGATAGACACCAGCCCCCGAGTTCTTGCAGTCGGAAAGCATTTTTGCTGTATCGAGCGTGCACTGAGTGATGGTGCCATTCGCCAGGTTCGCTGCGTAGACAGTCAATCCCCAGATCGTAATTGCTTTCGGGCGATCGAGCATGCTTGCCCCAGCATCCCGGCAATCCGACATGGCACCGTCTTCTCCTATCGTGCAGCGGGTAATGGTGTTGTTGGCGTTGTTGACGATATACGCGTAGCCGTCGGCGGTGGCCAGGCTCATCGGCCAAGCCAGGCCGGTAGCGCCGGCGTCTTTGCAATCCGAGAGCGCGCCATCCGACTTGACCTCGCACCGGATGACGCTATCGCCTTCGAAGTTCGTGACATAGGCCACCTGCTTCAGCGGCCCCTGCGTGGCGCCGTAGGCGATGCTGACGCTGGCCATCTGCGTGCCGCCGGCGCGGTCGATATAGCGGTAGCCGATACTCAGCGTGCTGGCCGGAGTAGCCGCTGATGGCGCATAGCTCAGGTTCAGTGTGCAGCCATCGCCGGTGGCGACGCTGGCGCAAGTGAGGGAAGGATTGCTGCTGGTCCAGCCGGCCGGCAGCGGCGACATGCCGTTGGTGATGCTCAAGTCAGTAACGGGATTGCCATCGCTGCTGGTAAATACAACGCTGACGGCTTGACTGGCGCCGACCTGGACGTTGATGGGGCTGGCCGGATTGACGGTGGCCACGACCGTATTGGCCAGGGCTAACGGCGTGCCGCTGCCTCCTGATTGCGTATTCCCGCCTCCACACGCGCTGGCAAGTAGGCCCACAAGCATGATGCTCAGAATGCCGGCGGTCCGGCTCGAAAACGAAGCTCGCATGTCATCTCCACATTAGAAAAACATGCAGCAGCGTAAGGTGGAAGCTCTTACAGATTGCTTACGCATTCTGCATTCGGGGCGGCGCTCTTTGCTCCTGCAAATGGCCCGATGCTCATGGCGCACGCCAGAAAACGAAACGCCACCGCGAATGCCGCGGTGGCGTCCACCTTTCCGAATCCAGGGGTGACGGCATTACGGATCGTTATCGGATTTCGATTTTGCTTTTTGGCCGCCATGCACCTGCAATCGTAAACCCGGTTGCGGCGTGCAGCCACAATTGCCGCACTCGAGAGCCGGGACAGGCGCCTATTGCCTTGCCCCGTGATTCTTCAGAGCCTCGAGCTTGTCCAGATCGATCTTTGCGACGGCTTGGTGGAGCGCATCGACTTCGATGCCGTGGCCGCGTGCTTCGACCATGAAGCGCTTGGCGATCAAGACGCTGTAGCTGCCTTGCTGCGCGCTCCTGTCGTACTCCTCGTGGATGACCCGGTTGCCGACCTTGCCGGTTTTTGCGTAGCCGCTCTCGGTTTCGCTTTCCTGTTCCTCTGTCGCCCATGCGGCCAGCATGGCGACGCCGCGACTGCCGGCCGTATCGGTGATGCTCAGCCTGATTTCGCGGTAGTGGCCTTCATCGCCGAAAGCGGCTGAGGCGTGGGCGATCTTCGTCCCCATCGTCGTGTCCGTCTCGCTTCCCAGCCGGATGCGCTTGAAACTGCCCAAGGCCTCCGGGATCATGGCCTTGAGTTGCAGATGGTCGACCGGATCGAATTGCGCGCCGCCGACCAGTGCATTCATCATTTCGCTGCCGGCGGCCACTTGCGCGCTGATATCACCGGATTGCTGTGCCTGTTCCATCTTCCTTGCCGCCGCATCCACCGCAGCGCCAAGCTCGCCCAACGCTGCGCTTGCATCGTCCGAGACTGCAGCGGAGCCGGCGATGCGCGGTGTGACGCCCAGCCTGCCGACACTGGCAGTCGCGGCGCCGATCACGGCATAGATGACGATGGCACAGACCACTACCACCACGGTGTAGCCCAGTGCCTTTTCCTGCGGCGCCTTCATCAACACCGGCAAGCCGAGATACAGCAGGTAGAGCGCGTACAGGCTGGCGGCGATCGCCAGCACTGCGAGTGCCGGCAACAATTGGAACACGCCACCCAGCCACGCCGGAGTCGAGGCATAGACGGCCAGCTTAAATGCCTGCATCGCATCCTTGCGGCCGCTGAAGGCAGGCGCCAGCGCATTGATGATGAGCGCGATCAAGAAGACCCCGGCCAGCGACATGAGAAAGGCGACCAGGGCGGACGTCAGCCCGATCCCGAGCGGCATGCGGTATTGCCCGGCCAGGGGAATGCCGACACCGATCAGGGAGAAACCGATGAAGGATGCCACCGGGCCGATGGCGGCCAGTGGAGCAACGTAGCGCCGGCACAGGTCCGCTCTCGTGGTCCGTTCGATTTCAATCGCCTGCCATTCGCTTTGCGGCTGCAGCAGAATGTCTTTGATACGGTCTGTCGGAAGCATCGGATTTCTCTCCAATCGGTTACGGGCGATCAGCGTGCGACGATGACGCCGCAGGCCACCCGGGCGCCGGAATTGCCGGTCGGTTGGGTCTTGAAGTCATCCGGCGCCGCATGAACAATGAGGCCACGGCCGATGATGTTGGCGCTGCCTTCGCGCAGGCTGACGCCGGACAGGGTCGTCGTCAGGCTGGCATTGCCGCTGGCATCGGCTTGCAGCATCGGCAGGTCGCCGGCGTGGTGATCGCCATGGTGTGGGTGGCCGTGCTGCTTGCCGGCGGGGTTGAAATGGCCGCCGGCGCTGGTGGCGTCGGGAGCACTGCAATCGCCTTTCTCGTGGATATGGAA
>JAEWBA010000031.1 GCA_023391395.1 Pseudomonadota bacterium | reverse complement strand
GTGTAGTCCACACCGATGCGCGCCAGCCACTCGAAGGGGCCGGCCGGATAATTGGTGCCCAGCCTCATGGCCAGGTCGGCGTCGTTCTCATCGCACACGCCCTGATGCACGGCATCAGCGGCTTCGTTGATCAGCATGGCGATGGTGCGGGCTACCAGCAATCCGGGAACATCGCGCATTTCGACCGGCGCAATGCCGCAGGCGGCAAGTGCCGACTTCATCCTCTCGCGCTCGGCACTGCCCACACTGGCGGCAAAGGCCAGCGCCAGGGCCGCGCCCGGTTCCGGCGACAAGGGCAGATCGATGACACCGATTTTCCTTTGCGCACGCTGCGCCGCCAACTGGTTGGCGCTGCGGCCATCGGTGAGATGCAGTTCGATGTCGTCGATACGCAAGCCGGTCCAGTCGCAGCTCTCGTCGCGCTCGAATGGTGTGTTCAGGCGCTCCAGACGCACTGCAAAAGCCTGCGCCAATGGGCCGCTGCCGGCGATGGTCACGGCGCTGCGCAGCGGCGGCGTTTCCAAGGCCGGCGCCGTTGGTAGAGAGCCCTCGTAAAAGCCCTTGCCGACCTTGCGGCCGAGACGGCCCCCATCCACCAGCGCCTTCTGCACCAGCGAGGGCAGAAAACGCCGGTCGCCATAATTCGCCTCGTACACCGAGACAGTCACCGAGTAATTGACGTCGTGCCCGATCAAGTCCATCAGTTCGCACGGACCCATGCGGAAGCCGGCGCCGCGCGCGGCCTGGTCGATCTCGGCGGGCGTGGCGGCCTGCTCCTGCAGCAACTGGAGCGCTTCGGCGTAGTAAGGTCGCGCGATGCGGTTGACGATGAAGCCGGGCGTCGACTTGGCATGCACCGGCGTCTTGCCCCAGCGCGCGGCAAGCGCGTAGATGAGCGCGGCAGCCTCCGGGGTGGTCTCGGCACCGGACACCACTTCCACCAACCTCATCAGCGGCACCGGGTTGAAGAAGTGCATGCCCACCAAGCGGTCGGGATGCTGCATGCCATTGGCGAGAGCCGTGATCGAGATCGAGGAAGTATTGGAAGCGAGGATGGCGCCGCGGCCGAGCTGTGCCTCCAGTTCGCGCAGCAAGGCCTGCTTGGCTTCCACCTGCTCGATGATGACTTCGATCACCAGCACGGCATCCTTCAGCTCGGCCGCCTGCGCGGCCGGCATGATCCGGGCCAATATCGCGTCCCGTTCGTCTTTGCTCATGCGCCCCTTGGCGACCAGACCATCGAGGACGGCACCGATGCGCTGGCGCGCTTCGGCCGCGGCGCCGGGGCGTGCATCCAGCAGACGCACGGGATGGCCGGCCGCGGCGGCAACCTGGGCGATACCGGCGCCCATGGTGCCGGCGCCGACGACGCCGACGATTTGTCGCTCCAGCGGCAGGGTTTCGAGCAACCAGGCGCTCATGGCTGAGGGCGTCGCGGCTGACGACGCAAAAAGAGGGTTTGGATAGTCATGGCGAATGCCATAGCGGGTAAAAAAAACGGCGGCATGACACAGGATCATGCCGCCGCCTAAAACACCCAATCAGTAGGTTTCGACGTGGAAGCGGCCTTCCTTCACCATGCGGCCCTGCAAGTCGGCCCAGTCCATGCCTTCGGCAGCACAGATGTCACGCAGCGCTTCCATGACGCCGGTTTCCATGCCCTTCAGGCCGCAGATGTAGAGGTAGGTGTCGTCCTTGAGCAGTGCGGCCACCGCCTTGCCCGCCTCGCGTATCTTGTCCTGCACGTAAGCCTTGGGCTCCCCGGGCACGCGCGAGAATGCGAAGTGCTTGTCGATGAAGTCAGCCGGCAGCTTCAGGAGCGGGCCGAAGTAAGGCAGTTCTTCCGGTTTGCGGGCGCCGAAGAAGAGCATCAGTTTGCCGGCCACTGCCTGCCCCTTGGTCATGAGGCGGCGACGATGCTCGGTCATGGCGCGCATGGGTGCGGAGCCGGTGCCGGTGCAGATCATCAGGATGTTGGAGCCGGCGTGGTTGGGCATCAGATAATTGACGCCGAAGGGACCGGCCACCTGCACTGTCGCGCCCTTGGGCAGGTCGCACAGGTAATTCGAGGCCACGCCCACGGTTGCTTTGCCCTCGTGGTCTTCCACCACGCGCTTGACCGTCAGCGACAGGTTGTTGTAGCCGTCACGCTCGCCGGTGCGCGGGCTGGCCACCGAATACATGCGCATGTAATGCGGCTTGCCGTTGGCATCGACACCGGGCGGAATGATGCCAATCGACTGGCCTTCCAGGATCGGGAACATCTGGTTGCCGAAGTCGAGCACGATGTGGTGGATGTCGCTTTGCGCATCCGGTGCAGTCAATCGGTAGTTGCCGGCGACAGTCGCCGTGACCGGATTCTTGAGCGTGTAGAGATTGATGTAGGGGTGTGCTGCCGACCAGGGCGGCACCACCGAAGTCGCCGAGGTGGCGGCATTGACCTGCACGTTCTCTTCGGGAGCAGCGGCATCTTCGGCATTGGATTCCGCTGCCTGCTCCAGCACTACGGAGTCAATGTCCTGCTCGGCCGGCAACTCGTCCCAGCTCAATTGTTCGTCGAGCGTATACGTGGCAGCCTTGGGCACCACGTGCCAATGATCGATGGCACCGGTCGGGCAAGGTGGCACGCAGGCACCGCAGGCGTTGCAGATGTTGGGGTCCACCACGTAGTTGCGGCTATCGTGGGTGATCGCATCAATCGGACAAGTCTCTTCACAGGTATTGCAGCGGATGCAGACTTCGGGGTCGATGAGGTGCTGTCGGAGGATGGCGATCGGTTCAGGAGCGTTCATGGCGGCCAATCTTATGCAAGGATTTGATGCGGGACCGATGGCTGCCGGCCCCCTGCTGCAATTTCTGGTTGCTGCGGGGATCATAGCGCGATCCCCGCAGCGGGTGCTGCACTATCAGTTGAAACGGACGTATTCGAAATCGATCGGCTGACGGTTGATTCCCACCGGCGGCGGCGCGATCCAGTTGGCCATCTTGCCCGGCTCGATCACGCGGCCCATCAGCGAAGCCACATAGGCACGGTCTTCCTCGCTCGGCAGCCAGTTGCGCACGTTGGCCGCCCATTCGGCTTCAGAGATCACGCGGCCGTCGGGCGACACGCGGTGACCGGCGAAGGTGCCGATGTGGCGATTGAAGGCCTTGTGCGGGGCCTGCAGGCGGAAGCTAAGGCCGGCCTTCTCGATGATGCGGTTCCAGCGGCCGATGCCGGCGATGGAGTCACGGATGAAGTCGTCGCGCAGCACTTCATTGAGCGAGTTCAGCATCGGCACTTCCCGCTCCACGATGGAGCCGTTGGAGATGTCGAGGATCTTGTACTGATGGTTCTTCAGCAAATGGTCGTCGTCGCGCTTGGTTTCCTCGTAGCGGCCTTTCAGGCCGGCGCTGTAGAAGGTGGCGGCGTTGGAGGACTGGTCGGCGCCGAACAGGTCGATGGTCACGCTGAAGTGGAAGTTCAGGTAACGCTGGATGGTCTGCAGGTCGATCACGCCATGCTTGCGCACCTCAGCCGGATCTTCGATGCCGTTCTGCTTCATGATGTCCACGGTGCGCTGGATCACGCGCGAGATGCCCGATTCGCCGACGAACATGTGATGCGCCTCTTCGGTCAGCATGAAGCGGCAGGTGCGCGAGAGCGGATCGAAGCCCGATTCGGCCAGCGCATTCAACTGGAACTTGCCGTCGCGGTCGGTGAAGTAGGTGAACATGTAGAAGGCCAGCCAGTCCGGCGTCTCTTCATTGAAGGCTTCCAGAATACGCGGGTTGTCCTGGTTGCCGGAATTGCGCTGCAGCAGTGCTTCGGCTTCCTCACGGCCGTCACGGCCGAAGTATTTGTGCAGCAGGTAGACCATGGCCCACAGGTGGCGGCCTTCCTCGACGTTGATCTGGAACAGGTTGCGCATGTCGTACAGAGAGGGCGCGGTCATGCCCAGGTGGCGCTGCTGCTCGACCGAAGCCGGCTCGGTGTCGCCTTGCGTCACGATGATGCGGCGCAGGTTGGCGCGGTGTTCGCCCGGCACGTCCTGCCAGGCATCCATGCCCTTGTTCTCGCCGAAGTTGACCTTGCGGCCTTCCTCGGCTTGCGCCAAGAAGATGCCCCAGCGGTAATCGGGCATCTTGACGTGGCCGAAGTGCGCCCAGCCTTCCGGTGTGACGTTGATCGCGGTGCGCAGATAGACATCGAAATTGGTGGAGCCGTCCGGCCCCATGTCCCGCCACCATTGCAGGTAGTTCGGCTGCCAGTGTTCCAGCGCGCGCTGCAGGGTCTTGTCTTCCGACAGGTTGACGTTGTTCGGAATCTTTTCGCTGTAATTGATAGAGCTCACTTGACTGTCCTTTATAGATAGGTGAAGCGATTAAGGTGGCGCGGATTCAAACGCGATCGAAGTCGAACTTGGCCTTGTTGCCGGAACCGTAAACCTTGAGCGCGCCAAATTCGCCGACCGCGTTCGGACGGATGAAGATCCAGTTCTGCCAGGCGGTGAGGCGGCCGAAGATGCGCGTTTCCATGGTTTCCTTGCCGTTGAAGCGCAGATTGGCTTCCATGCCGGTCAGCGCGTCGGGTGACATGCTGGCACGCTCTTCCAGCGCCAGACGGGTCTCGTCGGCCCAGTCCAGATCGTCCGGGTCGCTGGTGATCAAACCCAGCTTCATGGCTTCGACGGCATCGAGCAGCTTGCCCTTGCTTTCGCGTACCGCGGCAAGGGCATCCTGGTCGCCATAGAAGCGGCGCGCCAGGCGCGATTCGCCGGTCACCATCGGATAGGTGCCGAAATTCAGTTCCGATACGCCGATCTTTGGCGCATTGGCGGGATCGTCGGGCAGTGCCAGCATGTAGATGCGGTCGGCGGCCAGCGCCACTTCCAACA
>JAEWBA010000015.1 GCA_023391395.1 Pseudomonadota bacterium | reverse complement strand
TTTCGCTTCGCTGTCGCCGCGCCGGACCATCGAACAAATCGTCGGCGAGGGGCTCGAATTGCATCAGCCCGGCCTGGGCCGCGACGGTCTGCGCGCGGCGGTCGCCGAATCGCTGCGGGAGGTGGGACTGGCGCCGGAAATGATGTCGCGCTACCCGCACGAATTCTCGGGCGGCCAGCGCCAGCGCATCGCCATCGCCCGCGCCCTGGTGCTGAAGCCGGAACTGATCCTATTGGACGAGCCGACTTCCTCGCTCGACGTCTCGGTGCAGCAGCAGGTGCTGCTGCTGCTGGCCGAACTGCAACGCAAGTACGGCATTGCCTATCTTTTCATCAGCCACGACCTTGCCGTGATCCGCGCCATGGCGCACCGCGTGATGGTGATGAAGGATGGGGAAGTGGTGGCGGCCGGTACGGCCGAAGAGGTGCTGTCGAATCCTCAACAGGAATATACGAGGAGGCTGCTGGCGGCCTCTAAGTATGCGATTGAAGCGGCACAGCCGGGACAGCTTGCCTAGGGGGCGGCCCTATGCGCTGTGTCGCCGCGTGGCTCGTCGTTCCGGCGGAAGCCGGAGCCGAAAGTCCTTAGTTTGTGATGATTGCCCTTCGTTGAAGCAAGCCGGGGGCGGCCCGGCAGCCGGTTACTTTTCTTGTCTCGCCAAGAAAAGTAACCAAAAGAAGGCGACCGCACAGCCGCTGCCCCCTTCGGGGGTGGAGCAGGGAATTCGGGCAGCATGCTGCACGCCTGCGGAACGGCTGGCGCTTGCAAGCGTCAGCTCCTCCTCCCGAAAAAGCGCCGGGGAAAGCAGGAAGCGAAATAACTCGCCCTCGCTGCGCTCGGTGCTCGGACAAATTTCGCTTCTCTTTCCGCTTTCCCCGCCCCTTTTTCGGCAGCGTCTCAAGCGGATGAAAGTCAAAACCAGTGTGCCTGTATGCCCAGGCTATACCTTATGCTTAATGGGTAAATGCCGCCTCTGATGTGAGGAGGCAGGCCGCCTCAGCTCTGCTTCTTCGTCTTCCCCGAGGCTACCGCCCGGGTCTTGCGGGCCGGCGGGGCATCCGCCGTCTTGCGCTTGGGCGCCGGCTTGGCCGCCTGCCGCGTCGCCTTCTTGGCCGACTTGTACGGCACCTGCAGCTGCAGGGTCTGACCGGCTGCCACCTTGTCCGTCTTGAGATCGTTCCAGTCCTTGATCTGCGCCACGCTGACGCGGTGGCGCTTGGCGATGGAGGTCAGGTTATCCTGCTTGCCCACCTTGACGGTGATGCGGCGGGTGTCGGGAACATCGGGCTCGACCAGCATCTTGGCGGTATCGGCCAGGTCGGCGCCGATCTGGCGGTCCGCCATCTGTTCGGTCTTGGGCACCAGCACGGTGGAACCCGCCTTGAGGCGCATGTTGGGCGGAATGTTGTTGACTTCGCGGATCACCTGCGGCGTGGTGCCGAACTTGGTGGCAATGGTCTCGATCCGCTCGCGGGCATTGGTGACGGTGTGCGCCGTCCAGGACGACAGCGCGCGGGTCCACTTGGAGAGGTTGGTCTTGAATTTCTCCGCATTGCTTTGCGGGAGGAGGATCTTGGTATCCGGGCTGCCGATGATGACCGGGCGGTTGTACTGCGGGTTGAGGGCCTTGAATTCGTCGAGAGACAGTTCAGCCAGCTGTGCCGCGACCTTGATGTCGATGTCGCGCGTTTTGCCTATGGTGACGAAGTAGGGCTGATTGTCGACCTTGGGCAGGCTCAGCGCGTAGCGTTCCGGGTGGGCGATGATGTTCTTCACCGCCTGCAGCTTGGGAACGTAGTTCTGCGTTTCGGCCGGCATGCGCAGGCTGTTGTAATCGGTAGGCAGTCCGGCGGCACGGTTGCGGTTGATGGCACGCTGCACCGCGCCTTCGCCCCAGTTGTAGGCCGCCAGCGCAAGCTGCCAGTCGCCGAACATGCCATACAGCTTTTCCAGGTAGTTCAGAGCGGCATCGGTGGAGGCCAGCACGTCGCGCCGCTCGTCCTTGAAGGCGCTTTGCTTGAGGTCGAAATACTTGCCGGTCGAGGGAATGAATTGCCACATGCCGGCCGCCTTGGCGCTGGAGTACGCCTGCGGGTTGAATGCGGACTCGATGAAGGGCAAGAGCGCCAGTTCGGTAGGCATGTCCCTCTTCTCGAGTTCCTGCACCACGTGAAACAGATAACGCGAGGCGCGCGTGGTGGTGCGCTGGATATAGTCCGGGCGCGAGGAATACCACTCGACGTGCTTGTCCACCAGCGGGTTATCCAGATCGGGAATGGCGAAACCCTTGCGGATGCGCCCCCAGACATCGACCTCTTCCATTTTCAGCAGGGGCATGGTCGGATCGTTGGGATCGCGCACTATGCTGTCGAGCGCGGAAATCTGGGACCAGGTGTAGAGCGGGAGGGAGAGGTCGCTGGCCTGGGAGGTCAAGGGAGCGCTGAAAATCAGAAGCGCTGCGAAGGAAAATAGTCGGGTCTTCAGCCTGGACATGGGGGTCTCGCTTGACGTAACGCCGGTCGTGGATGGGTACATCCGGCGCGTCGTTCAGCCGGACCTTCCGGCGCAGTTTACGTAATCGTGTTTTCCTGCGTCAATATGTTTTACCGCCAACTTACAAACTAGCACTGCAAGCAGGCAATTTGTTTGTGCTTGTTCAACGATAGGAATTTTTCCATTGCCGCAAAGCAGCAAACGCGGCGATGGGGTCACGACCGGCAAGGCGACCTTCGGCGGCCAGCTTGTCCAGGATGGCGGGCTCCCGATAACGCAGGAAGGGATTGGTGGCCTTTTCCAGGCCTATGGAGGTGGGAACGGTAGGCAGGCCTTGCGCTCGTTTGGCTTGTTCCGCAGCGATGCGCGCTTCCAGGGCGGCATTGCCGGGTTCTGCTTCGCGCGCGAAGCGCAGGTTGGAAAGCGTATATTCGTGAGCGCAATAGACTTCGGTGTTGTCCGGCAGCGCGGTCAGCTTGGCTAGCGAAGCCGTCATCTGTTCCGGCGAGCCCTCGAACAGGCGGCCGCAGCCGCCGGCAAACAGGGTGTCGCCGCAAAACAGCCGGACCGGTTCACCTGCCGCACGGGCAACATAGGCAATGTGATCGAGAGTATGTCCGGGGACCGCCAATACCGAGAGCTGCAAGTCGAGCTCGGGCAGGGCCACGGTGTCGCCTTCCCCCAGCGCATGGGTGATTGCCGGAATGGCATGGTTGCGCGGACCGTAGACGGGGACAGGAGTGTGCGCCAGTAGCCCCGGCACCCCACCGACATGGTCAGCATGATGATGTGTCAGTAGAATAGCAGTCAGGGAGAGCCCGTGCGCCTGCAGCGCGGCGAGCACCGGCGCAGCATCGCCGGGATCGACCACCGCGGCATGCACGCCGTTATGGACCAGCCACAGGTAATTGTCTTCAAACGCGGGAACCGCGACGACCTTCAACATAAATGCACGATCCGTCTGCAGAAAGAGCCATTATATCGCTGGGCCACTGGCTGGAAACCCCTGCCGGCAGCTACGTGCGCGCCTGGCAGCAGGCACGGCTGGATCTGCTGACCGCGGACATCTTCGGCTTCAACGCCATGCAGATCGGCCTGCCGCAGATCGACGCGCTCCAGGCCAATCGCATGCCGCACAAGTGGCTGAGCGATACCCGGCGTCCCGATCCGGAGGACAAGAGCGTGCGCGTGCCGATTGTCGTGGTGCACGATTTCGCCGAGCTGCCGTTCGCCTCGCAGAGCCTGGACTTGGTGGTCTTGCCGCATGTGCTGGAATTCGCCGAGGAACCCCACCAGGTGCTGCGCGAGGTGGAAAGGGTCTTGATTCCGGAAGGGCAACTGATCGTCGCCGGCTTCAATCCGGCCAGCATGTGGGGATTGCGTCAGGTCGCAGGGCGCCTGACCGGCGCGCATTTCATGCCGCAGCACGGCGAATTCATCAGCCTGCCGCGCCTGAAGGACTGGATGAAGCTGCTCAACATGGAAGTCAATCGCGGCCATATCGGCTGCTATGCGCCGCCGTGCGCCACCGAACGCTGGCTGAGCCGTTTCGCCTTCATGGAAAAGGCGGGCGACCGCTG
>JAEWBA010000007.1 GCA_023391395.1 Pseudomonadota bacterium | reverse complement strand
GATGAGCTTCCTGGACTGCGTCACCAGCGCTTCCTGGATGCATTCCGGCGAGTGGCCGTGGCAGTTGACGGCCCAGCCCTGCAGGTAATCCAGATAACGCTTGCCCTGATGGTCGGTGAGCCACATGCCGCGGCCTTCGGTGAAGACGAGCGAGGGCCGGGTGGTGATGTTCAAGAGGGCGTCGACGTGGTACTGGCTGAATTCCATTGCGGGCTCCTGGAGAGACTGACGGTTCAAGATTTCGGAAGCAGTAAAAAAAAAGCCACAGGGATGGCCTGTGGCTCGGTGATCAGCTGACGCTTACACGCACGGCATCCCTGGCTGAGGCAGCGGGGTGCGACGTCGCAAGAGTTTTGCCGGAGTTTTCATGCGGTTAATGGTATGACGTTTTGCGCAGTGCGTCAAAAAAATCTGCGGACTGCGGGCGACATGGTGCCGCCCGCATCTCTCAGGGCTGCGCCAGGTCTTTTTCCGTGGTGAAGGCGTCCGCAAAGAACTCGTCCGCCGGCAGGCCGCAGTGCGCCACATAGTCGCTGCGGGCGGCATCGACCATCGCCGGCGCGCCGCAGGCATAGACCTGGTAGCCGGACAGGTCTGGCAGGTCTTCCATCACCGCGCGGTGCACGAAGCCGGTCCGGCCGCTCCAGGCATCCTCGGGCAAGGCATCCGATACCACCGGCACATAGCGGAAGTTCGGCAGGGTACGGGCCCATTCTTCGCACAGCGCATGCATGTACAAGTCCTTGGGACGGCGTCCACCCCAGTACAGATACATAGGCCGCTGCATCTGCCGGTGCACCGCATGCTCGATGATGGCCTTGATCGGCGCGAAGCCGGTGCCGGATGCCAGGAGCACCATGGGCTTGTCCGAATCCTCACGCAGGAAGAAAGTGCCCTGCGGGCCTTCCAGGCGCAGGATTTCGCGTTCCTTCATCGCATTGAAGACATGGTCGGTGAAGACGCCGCCCGGCAGATGGCGGATATGCAGCGTCATCAGTTCGTCCGAATGCGGAGCATTGGCCATGCTGTAGCTGCGACGCTTCCCATCTCTCAGGATGAATTCCACGTACTGGCCGGCGCGGTACTGCAGGCGCTCGTTGGCCGGCAATTGCAGCGACATGATGATCACGTCGTCGGCCGCCCGATCCAGGCGAGCGACTCGCACCGGCATCTTTTTGATGGTGAACTCGCCCACGCCCAGCACTTCGCGTGCCTCGATCACGATGTCGGACTGCGGATGGGCGGAGCAGAACAAGGAGAAACCCTTTTCCTCTTCGGCGACCGGCAAGGCCTTCTGCTGATGGGCGTGGTGGGTCACGCTACCTTCGAGCAGCCTGCCCTTGCAGGTGCCGCAGGCGCCGTTCTTGCAGCCGTAAGGCAAGCCCACGCCGGCGCGAATGGCTGCGGCCAGGACGGTTTCACCCTCGTCGCACACGAACTGGCGACCGCTCGGCTGAACTGTTACTTGGAAAGACATACAATCCCGCTGATGAAAAATGGAACAAAAGAAATCGGCAGGCCACGCCTGCTGATCCTCGGTTGCGGCGATGTCGGCATGCGTCTGATCCCGCTACTGCGCGGACGTTTTCGCATATTCGCCGTCATCCGGGATCCTGCGCGCCGCGCAGAAGTGCGCGCCGCGGGGGCAGTGCCTATCGTGGCAGATCTGGACCAGGTCGCCAGTCTGGCGCGCCTGGCTCGCCTGGCAAGCGCCATCATTCACCTCGCGCCGCCCCAGCCGGAAGGAAAAACCGACCGGCGCACCCGGAATGTGATCGCCATTTTACCTGAGCATGCCCGCGTCGTTTATGTCAGCACCAGCGGCGTGTACGGCGATTGCGGCGGCGCGTGCATCGATGAAACCCGGCGCATAGCGCCCTTCAATGCCCGCGCCCAGCGGCGCGTCGATGCGGAAAACGCCTTGCGGCGCTGGGCGCGACGCGCGCACGGACATCTCACCATTCTCCGCACGCCCGGGATCTATGCGCGCGAGCGCCTGCCGGCCGAACGCTTGCGAAAAGGCACGCCGGCCTTGACGCAGGACGAGGATGTCTATACCAACCACATCCATGCCGACGACCTGGCGCGGGCCTTGGTGTTCGCCCTGTTTCGTGGGCGGCCATGCCGCGTCTACCACGCCAGCGACGATAGCGAAATGAAGATGGGAGACTACTTCGATGCGGTCGCGGCTGCGCTCGGATTACCGTTACCGCCGCGCCTGCCGCGCGCGCAATTGGCGCAAGCCGTCGATCCAATGCTGCTCTCCTTCATGTCGGAGTCGCGACGGCTCTCCAATGCGCGATTGAAGTCGGAACTGGGCTTGCGCCTGGCCTATCCGCGCGTCGTCGATCTGTTGCGGGAGTTGCCGGCGCTAGCGTAGTCTGGCTGGCCGGCAGTTTATGGCTGGTCTGAGCGCAGCTTGGCCAGCCATTGCGCCAATCGTGCCAACGGGCCGCTGCCCTGCAGAATGCGTTGTACCGCAATGCGCGTGCCGCGTATGCCGGCACGCGTCATGTGCTGCAGGGAGATTTGTCCGTTCAGGAGCATCTGCGCGCCTGAGCGGTAGATGATCACGTCCGCCAGATCACGCCGCACCCCCCCGAGCCGGTACTTGTAGTCGTACTGGCCCCACAGGAAGTGGTATTGCTGACAGCCACGCGCGATGTATTCGCTGATGGTCAGATAGCAGCAAAGTGTACCGAGGCGGTAGTCGTTGTAGGCCGGATCGTGGGCAATCACATCGAGGAAATAGTTGTCGCCGCATCGATAGTTGATGGCGCCGGCACACAGACGGCCATCGATGGTGACGATGCCGACCGAGCCGCACTCGCGCACCATGCGGATGATCTGTCGCGTCTCCCTGTCGTCGATGATCGACTCCCGACCCTTTGCGTTCATCCGGGTCCGGTTCAGTTGCACTATCTCGCGCACTTGCCGTTCGTCCACCGCCTTGCCGTCCACGACTTCGTGGCGGAAGGAAGGGAAATCGCGCTGCAGCTTCCTGCGATAGCGATTCAGATAGCTGCGCGTCGATTTGCCCAGGCTGGCGAGATAAGTCTCTGGAGTGGGAGGCGCGTCGAGGACGATATCCTCCAGGCAGTTGAAGCGTTGCGTCGGGTAGGGCAGATCGAGCTCGCCCGGATCGACGGCATGGAACTGAATCACGTTGACCGACTTGTATCGGTCGAAGGCGTAGTCGGCAAAGCAGCGCGCTTCCTCGCTGTCGAGCCGCATACCCTCGTTGAGCACGTTCAGTTTCCCTCGCCTGCGCCGAAACAGCAGGAGGCTGATGATCTCGCTACCGCGGCGCGCCACGAAAGTGCTGGCATTGTCCGCACCGCCACGCACTCGGAAATGCGCCATCGAAGAAAAGAGGTTGCCGTAGAGGCGCTCCATCGTTTCTTCGCTGAAATCCGGAATCTCGTTCTCGTACCACTCGGTGGAGATGCCGGCCCACGAGGGCGCCTGCATCGGCATGCCTGCCAGCGCGTCTAGCGGCAGCTCGGGCGCCGCAGTTTGACTCAGATCGGTGAACTTCATCTCTACGTTATCGTGATTGTTGGACGCCGTCCGGTAGCAGCCGCGTAAAGGCTGCGCCCCCCTTTTCCATTGACGGTGGAACCAGAAATGCGGCGAAGAGTTCAGTGCAATTCCTCGTTGCGACGCGCATTCTTGTCCCAAGACAAATGCCATGCGCACGTTGGGCGAAGGCATGATGCTTCCATGTTAGATTTGCTTACGAATCGCTGTTTGAGCTGAAACAGCAAGAGT
>JAEWBA010000406.1 GCA_023391395.1 Pseudomonadota bacterium | reverse complement strand
TGGCGCTGTTGATGCGCAGACCAGAAGACAGACGCTGCAGGGAAGTCGCCAGTGCGCCCTGGGATTGGGTCAGGTTGCGCTGCGCGTTCAACGACGAGATATTGGTGTTGATATACGAAGCCATGTTGATTCTCCTTTTGATGCTTGGGGGTCCGATTGTCTCCGGCTTGAGCGTTTCGACCTTGGTTCCCCCCGTTGAGCTGGGCTTGTGAACCGTGGTTGATTCGTTTATCGGACAAGTCCGGAAAAAGTTTAGCTTTGCGCCTGCTTTATTTTTCCGGCCTTGCCTGATCCCGAGCCAGGCAGGTGCTTCTTCGGGACCTCGGAAGAAATCTTTAATGGGGCGGATGGCTCAAATTTTTATCGGAGAAGCTGCAAGGCTGATTTGTTGGTGAATTGGCAAATCCGGAGCCCCGCAGGGCTGCCTTTTCCGGAGCGGACGGCGCACTGAGTCGAGAAGAAGGAAATGCGGAGAAGCCGCGCCAATCAAGGCTTTTCAGGAAACCGGACCTAGTTGTCCAGCGCCGTCCGCGGCGGCGGCGGCTTTTGCGCCAGTGTGCCGTCACCGCCCCTCTGGCATCAGGAAGCGAAGGGCACGAGCGAATACGGATTAAAGAAAACGGAAATCGATCCGTTATCCCGACTTTTTTAAAAAAAATCGGTCGCCGGACAGTGCACAAGGAATGAAGAAAGGCGCATGAGGCGGCGCTGCGGTCGCTTTGCCGCGTGAAGCGGAGCTTATTCCGCCGCCACCACCCGGTTCTTGCCAGCTTTTTTCGCCTGATACAGCGCCGCATCGGCGCGCTGGATCAGCGAAGCCTGGTCCTCGCCCGGTGCGCGCAGGGCGACACCGGCGGAGAAAGTGATGAGCAGGCGCTCGTGCCGGTACAGGAAAATCTGCTTGGTCAGCTCGCGCAGCACACGGGTCATAGTCTGCTCGGCCTCGGCCAAGGGCGTATCCGGCAGGACGATCAGGAATTCCTCGCCGCCGAAGCGCGCAATCACGTCCATGGAGCGCAGCGTGTCCTTCATCACGCGCACCAGGTGGATCAGAGCTTCGTCGCCGGCGGCATGACCGTGGGTATCGTTGAGGCGTTTGAAGTCGTCCAGATCGATTAGAGCGACGCACAAGGGTGAATTGCGCCGTTCCGCGCGCGCGGCCTCGCGCTCGTAGACGTCATCCAGTCCGCGCCGATTGAGGCTGCCGGTCAGCGCGTCCTCCCTGACCAGCTCGCTCATTTCCTGGAGTTTCGTCTCCAGCTCCTGCACGCGGGCTTCGGCTTCCTGCACTTCCTTGCGGCTGGCGATCATTTCGTCGCGCGCACGCAGAGCTTCGGTCTGGGCCACACGCGTATCCTGCATGACGTCATCCAGGATCACGTTCAGTTCGACGATGTCCTTGGCTTGGCTGATTTTCTGCGAATAACGGTTGATCTTCTCGTGGTAGTCGCCGGTCGAGGTAGCCATCGCCCCAAGGCGGTCGATGAAGGTCAACATCATGTTCTTCACGGTTGCCTTGGCCTCTTTCAGGCTGTGCTTCAGCACGCCCTGCTTGTAGATCACTTCCTTCAAGCTGCGCGTGGCGTCATGCAGCACGTGGTGATTGAGCGGCCCGGACAGCAATTCCTGCACCGTGGAGATCTGGCCGCTCAGCCAGGAATCGTCCTCCAGCAGTTCGCCGACGTTTTCCAGGAGGAGCTGAAACAGGCGCAGGAGCAGCTCGCGTTCCTCGGCCATGTCGCCGCTCCGGATCTCGATCCTGAAGCACAACTGCTTCAGGCGTGCGCCGCAGTCGATCAGCTCCGGCTCGCTGCGGGCCCGCCCGATGGCCTGGGCCAGGGCCTCGGCCTCCTGCGCTAGCTCCGGCGCGTCCTGCAGCAGCGAGGTCACGGCCAGGGTGAGAGTGCGAATCAGCAAGTCGCGCAGCATGCGCAACTGCTGGGTGTCGGCAAGCGCCGGCATGCTGCTGGCAAGGGCGGTTGAAGCGCTGGGCGAGGTGGAAGGTGCCCCGGCAGGTGCGGTCCGTGCCGGTTCCTGTAGCGGCCCATCCACCAAAGGAATGGACACTCGCGCCGCTGCTGCCGGCTCCGGGTCGACCAATGCAATGCCGCCCGATTTGGCGGAGATCTCCGGTTCTGCGGTTTCTATGCCTTTCGTGCCTGTGCCGGGCGTGGTCTGAGTCGGTTGTGGTTTGTTTTCCCGGGAAGGGGGAGGCGACAGGGCCTTGCTCAGAAATTGTTCGAGCGCGTCGCCATAGTTTTGCCAGTCGCGCAATTCCTGTGCCTGCTGCATGCGCAGGGCGAAGCCGGCAAACTGATCCGGTCCCTTGTCCAGGGTTTCGGTCAGGGCGAACAACACCTTTTCGGCAGACGGCTGGTCGGCGTCGCCGGCAATTTCCTGGTAAATCTCGCGATAGGCTTCTGGCGTAGGCGCAATGCGGCGCACCGCGAGGCGACGAAAGGCTTCGCGCGCGATATCGGCGGGAGTTTGCTGCTCCTTCTTCCTGGGCGGCTCTTGCATGGCGATTCCTGCGATGGTTCGCAGAATTTGACTGGGCAGGCGGAAATGTTACTACCGCAGCTTACTTGCCGATCATGTAAGCAAGGGCGCATTGGGTTTTCATTTCCGCGCTTTGCGGCTTTGCTGGCCGCGTCGTTCCGAGTAAAACGGGGGATTTTCTGGTGCAAGGGACCCATATCGGCGTCGTGACGCGTATGGCGAGATTCCTCGTCGCTGCGCTTCTCGGAATGACAAGTGACGCGGCTTGCCGCGCTCAGTCCACCAACTGGTTCTTGATCGCGTAGTGCGTCAGCTCCGCGTTGTGCCGCAGCTTCATCTTTTGCAGCAGGCGCGAGCGGTACATGCTGATGGTTTTGACCGACAGCGACAATTCGGCGGCGATGTCGCTCACCGTCTTGCCCGAGGCGATCATGAGCAGGGTCTGGTATTCGCGGTCCGACAGGGTTTCGTGGAGCGGCACCTCGCGATCTTCGCCGATCTGGTTGGCCAGCTCCTGGGCTAGCGCCGGGCTGACGTACTTGCGACCGGCAGCCACTTGGCGGATGGCATCGACCAACTGGTCGGGCGCACTCTGCTTGTTCATGTAGCCGGCGGCGCCGGCCTTGAGCGCGCGGATGGCGTACTGGTCTTCACGATGCATGGACAGCATCAGGACGGCCAGCTTCGGCGACTCCTTGCGGACCTGCTTGAGCACTTCGATGCCATTGCGGTCCGGCATGGAGATGTCCAGCAGGAGCACATCGCAGCTGCCCTTGCGCGCCAGTTTGACGGCATCGGTGCCATTCTCGGCGTGGCCGGCGACGACGATGTCCTTGGTGTCTGCGAGTATCTGCTTGAGGCCTTCGCGCACGATGGCATGGTCGTCGGCGATCAGGACCTTGATGGTAGTGCGGGCGTTCATGCGACGGCTTTCTCCGTGTCGCGCGGCAGCTTGCAGGGAATCTTCAGGGCCAGAACGCTGCCGCCCTTAGGTGCGCGGTTGACACTCAATTGCCCTCCCAGCGCATTGGCGCGCTCGACCATGCCGCGAATGCCGAAGGATTTCGGTTTCAGCTTGTCGGTGCTGTCGATGCCGCGGCCATTGTCGGCCACTTCCAGCCGGATGCTGCGCGGGCTGCGTGCCAGCTTCACGCTTACGCGGGTGGCATTGGCATGCTTGCCGATGTTGGTGAGGGCTTCCTGGAAGATGCGGAACAGGGCGGTGGCCTGATCGGGATGCAGCTCGATCTCGCTCTCGGCGCAGGAAAATTCGCAGGGAATGCCGAGCTGCTTTTCGAATTCCGCAGCCTGCCACTCGATGGCCGCGACGATGCCAAAGTCCAGAATGCTGGGCCGCAGATCCATGGAAATCCGGTGCACCGCTTCGATGGTGCGGTCCACCAGGGCGTCCACATACTCCACCTTGTCGTCCAACCCGGCCTCCTTGGGAATGCGGCGCGCCAGCAGCGCCAGCGCCATCTTGATGGCGGTGAGGTTGCCGCCCAGGTCGTCATGAATTTCGCGCGCGATGCGGCTGCGCTCCTGTTCCTTGACGGTCTGGATATGGGCCGACAGCTCAGCAAGCTGGGCGCGGGAATGCTTGATTTCCGCTTCCTCCAGCTTGCTCTGCGTGATGTTGGTCATGATGCCTTCCCATTGCACGCCTTCACCGGGCAGCGCGCGCGGGCTGGACCGCAGGTTGATCCACTTGATGTCTTTCCATTTCTCGATACGGATGCGGCCTTCCCAGTTCCAGGCCTTCATGCTCTTTGCAGAGGCGTGCATGGATTCAAGATAGGAAGGCCGGTCCTGCGGCAGGATCAGCTCGAGAAAGAGAGAAGGGTCGGTGCGCAGGCGCTCGGCCGAAATGCCCAGCAGGGCCTGGCAGCCTTCGCTCAGGTAAGGAAAGGCGATGCTGCCGTCTTCGCGCAGCAGGAACTGGTAGACCAGGCTCGGCGTGTTGGAGACGATGGCGCGAAAGCGCGCCTCGCTGGCGCGCAGGGCCTTGGCCGACTCGTAGCGTGCGCTCAGGTCGTTGCCAATGGCGATGAAGACAGCCGCGTCCGCGGCGCCGGCGCGGAACAGGCGGAATTCGATGGGATAGCTCGAGCCATCCTTGCGCACATGCGTGGCATCCAATGTGGCGTGGCTGACCAGGCCGTTGCGCAGCGGCTGCAAGATGCCTTCCAGGATGTCGGCCTGAAGATTTGGCGCCAGGTCGAGCGGCGTCATGCCGGCCAGTTCGGATGCCGCGTACTTGAGGTTCTTGCGGGCCGCCGGATTGACCTGAACGAAGCGCAGACTGGCGCTGTCGATCACGTAGATTTCGCTGAACGATCCCTGCAGGAGGACCGGCAGCCAGTCCGCGTGCGGCGTGATGTTATCGGCGAGAGGAAGGTCGGTACGGCGCATTCTGGCAGCGGCGCGTCCGGCTTGTCGTCCGGCGCACGCCGTTTTCGATTCGGCGGTGGTTTTTATTCGTCCGCGTCCGATGGGACGCAAATATTTCTTTGTGGCCACTCTAACATAAGTCTTCCATTCAGAAGCCCTCGTGGCCCCGGAAGCCGGAAGGCACGCAAAGGAAGGCGGCAATGTTGGCCGTGAGTGACAAACAAATGCAGGCGAGGAGGTGAGAAGCGAAATTTTCTTCCCAATGGAAAATCCCGCTTCCAAAATCGATTTGAGCTGTGCTATAGTTGCGGCTTCGCGGCTGTAGCTCAGCTGGATAGAGTACTTGGCTACGAACCAAGGGGTCGTGGGTTCGATTCCTGCCAGCCGCGCCATTATTACGGTAGTAAATCAACGGCTTAGCGTCGCAAGCGCTAAGCCGTTTTTCTTTGCGTGGGTGACTTTTGGGTGAGTCGTTGCGCCTCGGCTTCGCGCCGCAGGCTCTCCAGGCTGATATTCCAGCGGTTTGCCTCCGACTTGATCTTCTCCAGCGCTTCAAAAATCTCCACGACCTGGGCCATGCTGTAGTGCGCAGTCATCGTCTTGGTCCGGTGCCACAGGATGTCGGCGATCGTCGTTTCCGATACGCCGGCTTCCCGCAGTCGCAGACCGACCGTGTGCCGCAGGTCATGAACATGCAGATCGCCCAGGCCGGCAGCCTTGCGGCCGTTCTGCCAGGCGGTGTTGTTCATGCATTCGATGGGGCGGTACTCCATCTTCGGCTCCAGGTGCTTGTTCTTCACCCGTTCCCTGCGGTACACGAACACGTGCGTCTTGTGCTTGCCGCGCTGCCGCTCGATGATCGACTGCGCAACGGTATTACACACCACCACGCGGGCGGTCTTCTTGCCTGCCTCGCCCTTGACGTGTTCCTCCGGAACAAGAAATACCGAGATCCCGAGATCCGGAATCGGCACTTCCCAGTCCCATTGCAGATTGCACACCACTTCGTCGCGCGCGCCGGTGTTCAAGTCGAACAGCGCCATCTCGGCCAGGTGATCAGGCAGTGCCGGCAGTAGCCTGCGCTGCTCTGGCCACATCAGCGGCCGGGGAGGGCGCTGGTCCGTCAGTGGCAGCATCGTGATCAAGGGCGCCGTGGCCAGCCAGGTGAAGCCGTTCACGTCGCGCCAGTCACGTGCCGCCAGATTCAGGATCCGGCGCACAACGCTCAAGGACAGGTTGATCGTCTTGTTCTTGCGACCTGCTGCCTTCCTTGCCTGGATAAAGCCTTCGAGGGTGCCGTTGTGGACACGCTCCAGCGGCAGGTCCCCGATGAAGGGCATGACTGCCTGCAGGTGGTATACCTCCGACTTCAGCGACGCCTTCCCGGCCGACTTCTCCAGGTAGTGCACCGCCGCCTCTTCAAACGTCCGGCCTATCCGTTGACCAACCACCGATTCGCGGTTGATCCGGTCCATCTCCTGCGTCAGCCATGCCTCTGCAGCTTCAAAACTTGGGAAGCCGCGTTGGCGAAGGCGATTCCGCTTGTGGACTTTGTCGACGTCGTAGCCGGTGTCCGTTTTCTGGATGCCGGCTGTCTTGGTACGTCCCATGATGTTTCTCCTCTTGCAACTTCAGGACGTTTGCCACCGTTGGCAATCTTATACGATTCCCAGGCGGCGTCTAAATCTCGCCCTTCATACACCACGCAGGTGCCGATCTTGATGCCCTTGCCGTCGAGATACGGCACGATGTGCTGCTCGAACGAGCGGCGCTTGATGCCGAGGTAATTCATGGCCTCGGCGGTGTTGTAGCAGCGCTTGGAGGTCATGAGTTGATCCTCCTGAACTCGATTACCCGCACCCACGGATTCACCTCCCAGCTGCCGGCGCCGTTGAGGGACTCCCATAAAGTCTTGTACGCCCCCCTGGCTGACGGCTCCTCTTCGTCATAGCGCTTTGCCTCGGCTTTGGTAATACCTTCTGCCCAGGCGTCCGCCTCGCTGATGTCCTGCAGCCGCTCGACGCGCACGCCGGTCACTTCCAGAAGGATGCGACTGGCCGCGCGCGGCATGTGGATTGATGGCTTCCAAACCTTCTTGATCCCGAGCGAGTCACCGAGCCGGTCGCCGTGCTTATAGGTGGCGGCATAGTCGTACTCGATCGGCTGGCCACCGTTGTAG
>JAEWBA010000348.1 GCA_023391395.1 Pseudomonadota bacterium | reverse complement strand
GTACAACTGAGCACTTCTTCAAGGCTCGTCAGCCCCAGCTTGACCTTTACCAGGCCCGCTTCCCGCAGCGACTTCACGCCATCGCGTCGCGCCTGCTCCTCGATCTCCAGTGCCGTACCGTGGGCCAGAATGATGCGCTCGATTTCTTCCGAAATCGGCATGACCTGATAGATGCCGACCCGGCCCTTGTAGCCGCTGCCGTTGCAGCGCTCGCAGCCGACCGGTTTGTAGGGCATCCAGGTGCCGTCCAGTTCCTCTTCCTTGAATCCGGCTTCGAGCAGGGTTTCGTCCGGGATCGCCGCCGCCTGCTTGCAAGTGCACAGGCGGCGTGCCAGCCGCTGAGCGGTGATCAGGATGACCGAGGAGGCGATGTTGAACGGCGCCACCCCCATGTTCATCAGGCGCGTCAGGGTCGAAGGGGCATCGTTGGTGTGCAGGGTCGAGAACACCATGTGGCCGGTCTGCGCCGCCTTGATGGCGATGTCCGCGGTTTCCAGGTCGCGGATTTCGCCGACCATGATTATGTCCGGATCCTGGCGCAGGAAGGCTTTCAGCGCAGCGGCAAAAGTCAGCCCGGCCTTGTCGTTGACGTTGACCTGATTCACGCCGGGCAAATTGATTTCTGCCGGGTCTTCCGCGGTCGAAATATTAATGCCCGGCTTGTTCAGGATGTTCAGGCAGGTGTAGAGCGAGACCGTCTTGCCCGAGCCGGTCGGGCCGGTGACAAGCACCATGCCGTACGGGCGTTCGATTGCCTTGAGCAGCAGTTCCTGCTGGTCGGGATCGTAGCCCAGCGACTCGATGCCCATTTGCGCCTGGGAAGGATCGAGGATACGCATGACGATCTTTTCGCCGAACAGCGTGGGCAGGGTGCTGACCCGAAAATCGATGGCGCGGTTTTTCGACAGAACCAGCTTCATGCGCCCGTCCTGCGGTACCCGTTTTTCCGAGATATCCAGCTTGGAGATGACTTTGATGCGCGATGCCAGCTTTTCCTTGATGGCGAGCGGCGGCTGGGCGATCTCGCGCAGCACGCCGTCGATACGGAAGCGAATCCGGTAGAACTTTTCGAAGGGCTCGAAATGCAGGTCCGAAGCGCCCATGTTGATGGCGTCGATCAGCACCTTTTGCAGGAATTTGACGACCGGAGCGTCGTCGATGTCGGCGCTGGCCGTATCGACCGGCCCGCTCATGTCCTCTTCGCTGAAATCGATGTCCAGATCGTCGCCGATCAGTTCGTCCAGATTCTGCTCGGCGCTCTGGCTCAGCTTGTCGATCAACTGCAGCAGCGCGGTATGTTCGACGATCACCGGCTCGACCGTCAGTTCGGTCTGGAACTTGATCTGGTCCAGCGTCTGCGTGTTCGTCGGATCGGAAATCGCCACCGAAATCTTGTTGCCGCGCTTGGCCAGGGCAATGACCCGCTGCTTCTGCATGAGCTTCGGATCGATGATCTTGTCCGGCAGATAGCCGAGGTTCAGGGCCGTGAAGTCGAGCAGCGGATAGCCGAAGGTTTCGGAGCAAAAGCTGGCCAGCGAGCGGGCATCGATTGCGCCGCTCTCCAGCAGCACATCGATGAAGGCGGTTTTGTCGGCGGCGGCCTGCTTATTCAGGGTTTCTGCTTGCTGCCCCGAAAGACGGCCGGCTTGCACCAGTGCACGGGCAAGCCCGGACACGTTGGTCTGCGAAGCCGAAGTGGGAAGGACTGCCGCCATGCTTGATATGGGAAAGGGGCTGGAAGCGATTAAAGTGCATTAGATAATGCCTATAGGCATATGATTTGTAAAGGATTTGTTATTGAATAGATAAGTTTCCAGGGCATAATGTTGTACTTCGCCCCAAGCAAATTCATTTGGGGAAAGGGAGCCACTGCAACGGGGCAGAAAATGGCGCAAGGACGCGACGAAAGGTGCTGCAAGCAGACAGCGCGACAGAAGCGGAAATTGGGGTGAACCGATGAGGATGACGGGAATTCTTCGACTTCGCCCGTGGAGGAGCGAATATGGAACAATCCCTGGGAGATGGTCGGGGTGAGAGGATTCGAACCTCCGGCCTCTACGTCCCGAACGTAGCGCTCTACCAGGCTAAGCTACACCCCGAATTGCAATGTCGTTCCGGTCTATACCGGGCTACCAAAGAGGCGGAATGGCTCGCCTAGTGATTGCGTCCGACTGCGAAAGCGCATAATTGTAGCAGCGAATCCTTGAATTGGCTAGGAGGAAGTGAATCGATGGCGGAAGCGGCGCGTGCGGCCGCTTTCTCGGCTTCATTCCTCGTGTAATCCAGCGCGCCGGACTCGGTCACGGCCGCCAGGACTTGATCGAAGTGCTGCTCGTCGCCTTTTTCGATGCATGTTCTTACCAGGCGCGCGTGTTCCGGCGCGCCATGGCGCATGACGTAGATCAATGGCAGGGTCGGCTTGCCTTCGCGCAGGTCGTCGCCGACGTTCTTGCCGATATCCGCCACGTTGCCCGAGTAATCGAGCACGTCGTCGATCAACTGGAAGGCGGTGCCGATCTGGCCGCCGTATTCGCCGGCGGCATGCACTTGGGCCTCGGAGGCGCCGGCCGCGAGAGCGCCGCATTGGCCCGCGGCTTCGAACAGCTTGGCGGTCTTGGAGCGGATCACTTGGAGATAACGCTCTTCAGTGACGTCCGGGTCATGCATGTTCAGCAGTTGCAGCACTTCGCCTTCGGCGATGACATTGGTCGCGTCCGCAACGACGCGCATCACGCGCATGTCGCCGACTGTAACCATCATCTGGAATGAGCGCGAATGGAGAAAATCGCCCACCAGCACCGAAGCGGCATTGCCGAACAGCGCGTTGGCGGTCTGCCTGCCGCGGCGCATGTCGGATTCGTCCACCACGTCGTCGTGCAGAAGGGTGGCGGTATGGATGAACTCGATCACCGCCGCGAGATCGTGGTGGTGCGTGCCGCTGCAACCCAGTGCCTTCGCCATCAGCAATACCAGGATGGGGCGGATGCGCTTGCCGCCAGCGCTGATGATGTACTCGGCAATCTGGTTTACCAGAGGCACATCCGAATGCAGTTGCCGGCGTATGACCGCATTGACGGCCGCCATGTCGGCGGCGATCGGTTCGATGATGGTTTGCTGGGAAGCGGCGTTGGGAGGGGTGGACAAGATAAGACC
>JAEWBA010000260.1 GCA_023391395.1 Pseudomonadota bacterium | reverse complement strand
TACCCATTTTGGGCGGTTACGGCCCCTTTGGGGGCGGCACGCTGCACGATGCGCAGGGCAGCGTTGTCGAGCGCAGGATTGCCGGAAGAAACCTGAACCTTGGCGCCGCCTTCGCGCTGGTAGATCGTGCCATCCTGGTAGATCGGAATATAGACCACCAGCTCCCCATACAACTTCCTGCCGTCCTGCTGCGGGAAATTCAAGGTGCCGATCTTTTCTATCTTGTTTTGCAAGGCCTTGTAATACATGGCATAGCCGACTTCGCGTGTGCTCGGGGTAATCTGGGTTTTCTTCGGACGCTTGTTGTAATCCTCGATACTCTTGGCGATCTCCGCCTCGCGCCTGGCGATCTCGAGCGCGCTTTCCATCGCCTCCTGGGCGTTCAGGCGCGGCTGAGCCTCTTTGGTCTTGACCGTTTCACTGGGCGGCGGGGCGGAGGCAGGCTTCTTCTTGTGCTCCTGTGCCAGCATGCGCTGTTGCTGCTCCAATTCCTCGATGCGGCGCTGCATGGCCTTGAGCGAATCGCCGCTCTCGCTCTTGCGCATGTCGGGCAGCGGCGACTTGGTGCGCCCCGCATCGGCATTGCCGCCGCCGTCCAGGTTGGCCTGGGCCAGCGCATCCGCCTTGATCGGTTTCTTGTCATGCTTGGCATTGACCAGAATGACTTCGAGCCCCGGATCGGCCGGCTTGAGCTTGAAGGATTCGGGCGCCACGAAGCGGATCGCGAGCAAGCCGCCATGCAATGCCAGCGAAACGGCAATAGCGATGGAAAGGCTGCGATTTTGCTTGATGAACTTCACGCGACAACAAGGCAAGGCCGTGGCTGATGTGCCGAATTTTACGACAAAGGCCGCAGCACCGACGCCAATTCAGGCGCGCTATTTCACTCTGTTACTGTTTCGCCATCGCCTTCATCTTCACTTGCGGCGATTTCCTCATCCGGTACGGTCGGCGTGCTTGCCATTTCAACCAACCTCGCTTCCACCGACAAATCCACCTCATCCCAGCGGATCAAATCGAGCTTGACCTGGGTGCCGCGCGCGGCCTGCGGAATGCCTGGCATGCGCAGCACCAGGGGAATCTCGACCAGCCTCAGCACTTCCTCCTTCAACACCACCGCATCCACCCGGCTGACGTTTTCCTGGCTCAACCAGCGCAGGCACCAGTAGCGCTCCATGGTGGACTGGAAGTCGGCATACGCGGCATAGGCGGCATCGAAGGCGGAAACCACCGCAAACAGCTCGGCATCCTTGGGCTTGAAGGGCGCGGCCAGCGGCGCGGTGACGCCGTGCTCCACGCAGGCCAGGATTTGCCATTGATTCACCAGGTCGGTGTAGCGACGCAGCGGCGAAGTGCTCCATGCATACTGATCCACCCCCAGGCCCTGGTGCGGCGCGGCGTGCGTCACCATCCGCACTTGCATGCGCGCCGCCCAGCCGCCCGGTGCTCCGCCCTGGCTACGGTAAATGCCCGGCACGCCGTGATCGTGCATTAGCTTGCCCCAGGTGCTGTTGGCGAAGACCATGAGTTCGGCAACGATCTTGTCCAGCGGCGCACCGCGCTTGCGGCGCACGATCGTTACGACATCGTCTTCGACATAGAAACTGAAATCGACGCGATTGGTCTGTTCCGGCTTCAGGCCGAAGCTTTCGCGCTTGGCCATGCGCGTCTTTTCCAGCGCCAAGGCCCATTGCCATAGCAAGGCGATGTCCGCCTTGTGCGGATAGTCGCCATCGCCATTGGCCAGGCTTTCCTCGGTCACCTGCGCGTCGAGAGTGTTATGGCGCAAATTGGTGGCGATAGGAACCAGTTCCGCTCGCGTTTCGGTGCCAAGCACCGACCAGTCGCGCGTATCGAGGGTGGCATACAGTGAGACCGCAGGGCAGTTTCTTCCTTCGGCGAGAGTGAAGGCGTCGACCAGGGTCTCGGGCAGCATGGTGATCTTGTCGCCAGGCAGATAGACGGTCGACAGCCGTTGGCGCGCGATGGCATCCAGAGCGTCGCCCCGGCGAATCGCCAGGGCGGGGGCGGCGATGTGGATGCCGACGCGCACGCGATTATCATCCAGGCGCACCAACGATAAGGCGTCGTCGATTTCCGTGGTCGTCACATCGTCGATCGAGAATGCCTGCACATCGGCAAGCGGCAATGGGGGCAATGCCGGAAGCTTCACATCAGGGAATCCCGTTCCCTTGGGGAAGTACTCGAACAGAAATTTGGCGAAGTGCAAGTTGCGTGGCGAATCGATGCCGCCGGTTTGCAGCATCAGGCGTTGCGGCGTGGTATGCAATTCTTCGCAGGCTGCCTCCAGCGCCTTGTACTCGATGCTGTTCTTGTCCGGCTTGAACAGAAGCTGCCGGACTGCCCCCTTCATCGAGTCCGGCAAGCGGCCAGCCTTCAGTTCCTCGACATATTGCGCCTGGATCAAGGCCTGCTGTTTCTTCTTTTCGATGCCGGCCAGGGCAGCCTTCAGGGACGCTTCCGGCGCCGCCTTGTAGCGGCCCCTGCCCTTCCTGTAGAAATAGATCGGTGCGCCGTGCAGGCACAGCAACAAGCCGGCGGCCTCGTGCGGCTTGGGTTCGTGGCCGAAATATTCTCCCCCCAGTTCGGCGAAACCGAATTCCTCCTCACCGGCGACTTCCCAAAGGAAGTCGAGCTCGATATCAGCGGCGACCGCTTGCGCATCGGCGAGCAACTGGGCCGGCTCCGGTTCGGCGAACTGCAACAGCACGTCGCGCGCCTTGACCTTGGTACGCTTGCCGCTCTGCAGCTCGACCTGATAGGCCTCGCCCTGCTGCGCCAGGATCACGCCGGCCTTGAATTCGCCGGACTCTTCAAAAAACAGATTCATCGTTTGCTTGTCAGCTTGTTGGATAGCGCGGCACAGCCGGCATGGTAGGCGCGTCAAGTTCAGCGATCGCCGGCAAAAACACCTCGGTCACGAGCAAGCTGCCCCGGCCGCGCCGGTAGAGGCAGCGACGCGCGTGCAGCGGCGCCGCCAGGCTTTGGCCCAGAGCCTTGGCCGCACGGCGAAACAAGGGGTGGGCGGCTTGCAGGCGTGCATACTCGAGCGAGCCGCGCCATACGCGCGGATCGCCGAACAGGGTGGTTCCAAGCGAGCGTTCGCCCAATGCGCCGAAGAAGGGCCAGTCCGACAAGGTGGCGCTCAAGGGCACGACCGTATGCGCAAATACCATGGGCGTACCGTCGCACTCCAGGAGGACTTCCCGCTCGCGCACGCGCAAGCGCCGCGCCAGTCCGAGAACGGCATATTCGTCGGCCAGACACAAGGCGCCGGCCTGATGCAGGCGTCTGACGCGAAAACGCGTGCTGCGCAAGGTCAGTTTGCGCGTCAGGGACACCGTGTCGGTGAGCCAGCCGCGCAAACCGGGCGGCGGATTGACGCCATTTATATGCGAATACCAG
>JAEWBA010000235.1 GCA_023391395.1 Pseudomonadota bacterium | reverse complement strand
GCCCAGCGGCACCGGCGTCAGGTCGGCGTTATTGGTCACGGTGTCCGCGAAGGTCACCGTCACTTCGCGGGTGGCGAAATTCACGGTCACAGTCGCGGTGCCGCGGAACACCTCGGGATCGACCTTGCCGTCAGCCGTGTACCAGCCGTAGACCATGCCGCTATAGCTGGCGGTGCCTGTGGTGGGCACGGCAGTCGGATTGGTCACGTCGCCGAAGGCGACCACGCCACGACGGTTCTTGTTGTGCTCGTTCTCACCGGGCCCGGTGGTCCACTCCGCCATTTCCACCGTGTCCTGCGTGATCCAGGCGCCGAGGTTGGCGTATTGCAGGCTCCAGTGGGTCAGGCCGCGATAACCCTTCGAGCCGGGGAAGGGAACGCCGGGGCCGGTGGCATCGGCAATGCCGTCGCCGGCATGGATATCGCCATCGCTATGCAGACGCACCGCTTCGGCCAGGTCCGGAATGCTGCCGCCGGTGCGCCAGTCGCCGGCGATGTAGTTCACGCCGCTGGATTCCGTGGTCGGGCAAGGCGTCATGCCAGTCGGGCAGCGCGAGGGGTTGCCGGTGCGCGGGAAGTAGATGTTGTTCGCATAGTTGGCCTGCGTAGCGTTGACGCCCAGGGTCACGAAATCGTAGAAGGAGGCGTTCGAGCTGGCCGGCAAGGCACCAAAGGTGAGCCGTCCTTCGCTGTCCAGTTGGACCCGGCCCTGCGTGGTGCGGAAGGTTTCGATGATCTGCGGACGCTCCTTCAAGCCATCCCAGGACAGACCCAGGTTGCTGAGCAGCAGCGCCGGGCTGGTGGGTACGCTGGTGGCATCCTTGGACACGCGCATTTCGGCCACGCCGCCGGAAGCCAGGCCCAGGCCGAAAGCGCCGGTCTTGATCACGATCGGGGTTTCCAGATCGTTGGTGGAACGGCCATAGGCCTGCACGCCGGAACTGGTCAAGGCCACGCCGTTTTCGGAACGCAGAATGGTGCTGCCGCTGCACTGATAAGTCGGGCCATCGACGCAGGACATGGTGGTCGATGCGCCGGTGACAGGCTCGGGACCCGAAGTGGTCGGCGGCGGGTTATTGCCCCCCGGCGGATTATTGCCCCCCGGCGGTTGATTATTCGTCGGTGGCGGATTATTGCCCTGCTGGTCGGTCGGGGTCGAGGAGCCACCGCCTCCACCGCCGCACGCCGTCAACACGCCGGCCGTGAACAGGGCCAGAACTATCGGCTTGAAATCGTAACGAGCTTGCTTCATCTTTTCTCCTCCAGTCGGGGATGCCGTCCCGGCCTCGCGCCTGGGCGTGCGTGGGAATAAATTTTTCATCCGAAACCTTTCAATGTGCGGATAACGAGTGCTTCACCGGACTGCCTAGCGGCATGTCCTGCGCGCTTCGCTATCGTCTGCTGGCAACACCGGCTTTTTATTGATCGCGATTAAGCTGCTCGACGCGTGCTTTTGCGTTTGGAAAATAAAATGTCGAAGAGGCATTTCGGAGACGACCTGCACCGCCGAAAAAATTGACGTGCGGAATGAAAAATCGAGACTGGCGCGCCGCAGCTCGAAAGGATTCAGGGAAAAGCGCGCAGCGATGGATTGTCAAGCACGCGCACACCGCGACGATGGGCATGCGCAGCATCGACAAGCGCTGCTGCCACTTGCCTCGCGTGCACCGGACGCCAGGGGGAAGGGGCAAGCCAGCTCAGGCGCTTGGCGACCTCCTCGCCTGCGCGCCGTTCGCCCCGCTCGCCCAGCAACAGGGAGGGACGCGCAATGGTCAAGGCCGGATAGTTCAGCGCTCGCAGCGCCTGTTCCAGCTCGCCTTTAACGCGGTTGTAGAAGAAGACCGAGCGCGCATTGGCGCCGGCTGCGCTGACAAGCAGGAAATGTGTGGCGCCGTGCGTGCGGGCGAGGCGCGCCACGGCAAGCGGATAGTCGAAGTCCACGCGGCGGAAGGCGGCACGCGAGCCGGCCTGCGCCATGGTGGTGCCGAGCGTGCAGAATACCCAGTCGACGCCGAAGCAATCGCTACTGTCTTCCAGCCGCTCGTAATTCACCACGCATTCGCGCACCGGTATCACGGCATCCGGCACGGGCGGCACGGCTGGGGAACGTCGCACCAGCGCCCTCACCTCGCCGACACCGGCATCGATAGCCAGCAAGCGCAGGCATGCGCCGCCCACGAGACCAGTGGCGCCGGCAATCAGGGCAATCGGCTTTTGGGAAGCGTCCATGGGCCCAAGCTTGCGCCTTTCTTCAGGCAAGCGTGTGAGCCATGCCAAAGCATGGACAGGATGGCTTGTCGACAGAGCCTTAGTTCAAGGGCGGTTCCGGAGCTAGCGATTTACCGAGCAGGGTGCCCGGCCAGTTCGACCCGATTGCGTCCCAGACGCTTAGCCTGCAGCAAGGCATGGTCAGCCATCTCGGTGAGACGGGCGGCATTTTCGACTTGCGGATAGGATGCGATGCCGGCACTGAAGGTAGCGTGCAAGGCGCCGCCCGGATGAGCATG
>JAEWBA010000195.1 GCA_023391395.1 Pseudomonadota bacterium | reverse complement strand
CTTATCGCAGCATTTTTGCCAGCATCGTGGAAGGCGTCGAAGACAGCATGAAAGTGCCGGTCCGCAGCCATGCCCTGGGTTCAAATGTTGATGCCGGCGAACTGAATGCGCGGTTGAAGCGGCAAGGCGTCAAGGTGGTCATCACTCTCGGCAGGCAAGGCCTGAAGGCGGCAACCGCCTTGGAGCGTGACATCGGGGTCGTTGCCGGCGGCGTGCTGTCCATCCCCGAGATGGAGAACCGAAACCTCGTCGGCTTCAGTCTCACGCCGGACCCGGCGCTCTTGTTCGCCCGGTTCAAAAGCCTGGTGCCCAACGCGCGGCGCGTGACCGTGATCTACGACCCCCAGCAGAACGGATGGCTGATCCGACTGGCGCAGGAAGCGGCACGCGCGCAAGGCTTGGAACTGGTGGCGCACGAGTCACGGGACATGGCGACGGCGGCGCGTCTTTACGAATCCGCCTTTGCTGCGGCGGACGGCCGCCGTGACGCGATCTGGCTGCCGCAGGACTCGACCACCGTGGACGAAGGCGCCATCCTGCCCCTGGTGCTTCGCGAATCCTGGAACCGCAGCGTACCAGTATTTTCCAGCAGCTTCCTGCATGTCAGAAAGGGGGCACTGTTCGCGCTCTATCCCAACAACCAGGAGCTTGGCCGTTCTCTCGCCGCCGCGGCACAGGCAATGCTGGCTGGCGATACGCGCAAGCGCGGCATCGTGCCGCTGCGCGACGTGCATACGGCGATCAATATCCGCACCGCCAATCACATCGGCGTGAATATCGGCTATCAGCAGCAACGCAGTTTCGACTTCATTTTTCCGGAGCCCTGATGAATAGAATGCGAATCGCCCCGTGCCTTGCCGCCTGCAAACCCGTGGCCCGGGAGAAGGGCGCATGATCCGCCGGTTTTTGCGTCGCACCGGCTTTCGGCGTCAGCTGACGTTGACCGTCAGCGCTGCCATTCTCGGCTTGGCGCTGTTTTCTTCCGTAACGACATCCTGGGAAGCCAGCCGACGCATGGAAGGTTACATGATCGAGCAGGGCCAACGCATCGCCGAAAACCTGGCCCGACAGAGTGTGCTCGCCCTCCTGTACCGTTCCGCCGACAATGCGCGCGAAAGCGTCGCCACCACGCTGGCCTTTCCCGATGTACTGCAGGTCGAGATCACGGATGCCTCCCATGCCGTCCTGCTGTCGCAGGCCAAGGCCGGCGCCGACATGACGCCCACTGGGGAATCGCCGCGGCGGTTGGCGATCTCGCGAGTCACCCTGGAATCCAATCATGGCGACCGGTGGCGCTTCGGCGCGCCTGTATATGGCGGACAAGGCGAGGCTTCTCCTTTCGATTTGCAGGAACGTCAGCCGCAATTGCTGGGCTATGTGCATGTCGTGATGGGGAAGGGGACGCTGAACAGGTTGGTCACTTCGGTGCTGGTCAGCAATGTCGTCATCACTCTGTCCTTTGCCGTGCTGCTGCTGGGACTGATGCGCCGCCTGGCCCGCCATCTGATCGAGCCGCTGAATGCGCTGTCGCGGCTGATGGGACGTGCCGAAGCCGGAGAGTCGGGCATGCGGGCCAAGCCGAACGGCCCGCGCGACCTGATCGAAATGGCGCATGCTTTCAACAAGATGATGGATGTGCTGGAAGAACGCGAGGCCGAATTGAAGCATTCGCGGGACGAGGCGGTCCGTTCCGCGCTCATGAAGGCGCAGTTTGCCGCGACGGTCAGCCATGAGGTGCGCACGCCCTTGAACGGGGTGGTCGGCATGCTCGACATGCTCAAGGAGATGCGGCTCACCAAGCGCCAGCAGGAGTGCGTCGATATCGCCTGGAACTCGGCGCGCTCGTTGCTCGAGCTCACCAACGACATCCTCGATTTTTCCAAGATGGAAGCCGGCAAGATGGAGCTGGACGAAGTCGATTACGACCTGCGCAAGCTGGTCGAGGAAGTGATCGAATTGCTGGCCAAGCAGACCCGGCAAAAGGGGCTCGAAGTGGGCTACCTGCTGGCACCTGGCGTGCCGGACCGCATTCGGGGGGACTCCTTGCGCTTGCGGCAGGTGCTGCTGAACCTGGTGGGCAACGCCGTCAAGTTCACGGAACGGGGCGAGATCGCGGTGCGCATTTCCAGCATCGACGGCCCCGGCGACAGCTTCAGCCTGCGCTTCGAGATTAGTGACACCGGCATCGGCATGGACGAGGCGACGGTACGCCAGCTGTTCCAGTCCTTCTCTCAGGGGGATCGCTCCACCACACGCAAGTTCGGCGGTACCGGCCTCGGATTGGTCATCAGCAAGCAACTGGTGGAATTGATGGGGGGAGCCATCGGCGTCGAAAGCGAACCGGGAGTCGGCAGCCTGTTCTGGTTCACGGTCGCCTGCAAGCCCGGCGAGATGCTGCCGCTGGTGCCGGAGGACAAGGCCTTGCTTGGCGTGCGCGTGCTGGTGGTGGAAGAAAGCGAAATCGTGCGCAGCTTCCTCGATGAAAACCTGACCCGGCGCGGCCTGCGCTGCCATACCGTGCGCAACGGCGCCGAGGCGGTTGCCGAACTGGCGCGTGCGCAGCGTGTCAATGCGCCCTATGAATTGGTGATCGCCGACATCGGCGCCAGCGACGAACGTGGTGGCGACCTGGTGCGGCGTATACGCGCCGATGGCGGCCAGGCCGCACCGCGACTCCTGGTGCTGGACCGCTATGCTTCCTCGGTCGCATCCGGTGCTCTGGAAGCCGATGCCTACCTGGGCAAGCCATTGCGGCTGGAACGCTTGATGGATGCGATCCGGACCGTGTTGCGCGCGGAGGGTTCCGAGACGCCCGCCTTCGGTGTCGGGGCGGCGGAAGGAACCGCAGGCTGCATGCCGGTGGTCCCCAAGGAGTACCGCGTGCTGGTAGCGGAAGACAACCGGACCAACCAGATGGTGGCCGGCGGGATGCTCGCCATGAATGGCTGTCACTGCGAATTCGCGATGAACGGGCGGGAAGCGGTCGAGGCGGTGCGCCGCAGCCGCTTCGACCTGATCCTGATGGATTGCAGCATGCCCGAGATGGATGGGTACGAAGCCACCGCGCATATCCGCAATTTCGAAGAGCCGCTAGGACGACGCACGCCCATCGTGGCCATGACGGCCAATACTCAGCAGGGCGATGCGGAGAAATGCCTGGCGGCCGGCATGGACGATTATCTTGCCAAGCCGATCACCTTGATCGAGCTGCGCCACAAGCTGGAGCACTGGCTGAACAAGGGCACATTGCCGGAGGAGGGCGATACGGTCGAAGGCGATGCCGGCGAGCCGGGGAACGCTCCGCTCGATCGGGAAGCCTTCGAGAAGCTACGCGAAATTTTGGGGCCGGCCCTGCAGCAATCCATCGCTCCGTTCCTGGAGGACACGCCGGGCTACCTGGACCAGATGGAGCAGGCGGTCAGCGAGGGCGACGCCGATACCGCGCGCGCGATGGCACACTCGATCAAAGGCAGCAGCGGCAATCTGGGAGCGACCATCCTGGCGCAACTCGCCAAGGAAGCGGAAGACCTCGCGAATGGGCGCCGGCTCGCCGAGATGCAACCGCTGTTGCCGCGCCTGCGCCGCGCTTACGATGCGGTAGCGGCGCTGCTCGGCTCCGAGGTCTATCTCGAGGAAAGGCTTGCCGCGCGCCATGGCGACGATGTGGCGCTGGTGCTGGTGGTGGACGACGATCGCAGTACGCGCAGCTCTCTGCGCCACACATTGCAGCGCGACGGCTTCCGCGTCGAGGAAGCTGCGGACGGGGCGCAGGCTTTGCAAATGCTCAAGCGTATCCAGCCGGACGTGATTCTGATGGATGCGGTGATGCCAGTCATGGACGGTTTCACCGCTTGCGCACGGGTACAGGAAATGCCCAATGGCCATGCCATCCCGGTGCTGATGATCACCGCGCTGGAGGACAATACCTCGGTCGAGCGCGCTTTTGCCGCCGGTGCCAGCGATTACATCCCCAAGCCCATCCACTTCGCCGTGCTGTCGCAGCGCGTGCGCCGCATCATCGAAGCCAACCAGGCGGAGAAGCGCATCCGCCATCTTGCCTACAACGACTTGCTGACCGGCCTGCCGAACCGCGCGCTGTTCTTCGAGCAACTGGGGCATCGCATCGAGCAGGCGCGCATTGCCGGCGAATCGGTTGCGGTGCTATTCCTCGACCTCGATCGCTTCAAGAATGTGAACGACACGCTCGGGCACGATGTCGGCGACCGCCTGCTGGTGGCGGCAGCGCAGCGCATCCGGCGCAGCGTGCGCAATGCCGATTGCGTGGCCCGCCTCGGTGGCGATGAGTTCACCGTGGTGCTGACCGACATTGCCGGGCCTAGCGCCGCCGTGGTGGCGGCGCAGAATATCTGCCGCGTCCTTGCCACACCTTTCCAGATCGACGGGCACGATATCTTCGTCACCACCAGCGTCGGCATTTCCCTGTATCCGCATGACGGCACCGATGTCGGCACCCTGTTGAAGCATGCCGACACCGCCATGTACCGCGCCAAGAAAACCAATAGCGGATTCCAGTTCTTCGAAGCCTCGATGGAACAGTCGATTTCCGAGCATGTGCGCCTGGAAAACGATTTGCGGCGCGCGCTTGACCGGCGCGAACTGGCGGTGTTCTACCAGCCCCAGGCCCGCGTCGACGACGGCCGCATCATCGGCATGGAAGCGCTGGTGCGCTGGCACCACCCGACGCGCGGCATGGTATCGCCCTTGGATTTCATTCCGCTGGCCGAAGAAACCGGGCTCATCAATCCGCTCGGCGAATGGGTGCTGCGCACCGCATGCACGCAGTTGCGGGGGTGGCTCGAGGCAGGCATGCCCGAAATGCGGGTGTCGGTGAATCTCTCGGTGCGCCAGCTGCTGCAGAAGGATTTCGCGGCGACCGTGGAACAGGTGCTTGCCGATACCGGATTGCCGGCACACCTGTTGGAGTTGGAAATCACCGAGAGCACCTTGATGGAACACGCTCAGGACACCTTGCAGGCGCTGCATCGCCTGCGCAGCCTTGGCGTGCGGCTGGCGATCGATGACTTCGGCACCGGTTATTCCTCGCTGTCCTATCTCAAGCGCTTCCCCGTCGATATCATCAAGATCGATCGCTCTTTTGTACGCGACGTGCCGGAAGATACCGACGACTCTGCCATCGTCACCGGCATCATCGCCCTGGCGCACAGCCTGCGCCTCGAAGTCGTTGCCGAAGGGGTGGAAACCCTTGCCCAGTTGCGCTTCCTGAATGAACATTCCTGCGACATGATGCAGGGTTATCACCTCAGCGCGCCGGTGCCGGCCGAGCAGTTCGAACGCCTCATCAGCGCACGAGCGGGTTCGGCATGAGCGTTGTTTGCGGGGATGCCGACGCGGCATCCTTGCAGGGAAAGAGTTCTGCCACCGGCGCTGCCTCGGGTGGGCCGATGAACTCGCCCAGTGAGCGGCAGGCACCGCTCTGGCACAGCAGATAGTCTGCGACATGAGCGGAGCGCGCCAGGCGCAGGTGCGACAGCGGTGGCAATTTTGGCTGGTAGTGCCATACGCCGTTGCGGAGCACCGCATCTGCGGGAATTTCCATGCCGGCGCCGGAGCCGCGGATGCGTGCTTCCATCAAGCGTAATTCTTCTCCGGCGATGCGGTAATCCTCTTCCCAGCGCACCTTTTCTATCGAATGCGTCCAGGCCAGGGTGAAATCCTGCAGCGGAAGGCCGATGACGACGGCCGCCGCTGCAATGCATAGCATGCTCACGCCACGGCGAGCTTGCGCTTCTGCCAGAAATGCCAGGCGAAGAACATTGCCGACATGCCGAATCCCAGGCTATCGGTAAGCGGCCAGGCGATCACCAGCAGGGATGCCGCCACGGCCGTAAAGACGCGTTCGGAAATCCTGAGAGGAGCCCACAGGTAACCGACTGCGGCCATGCTCCACAAGCCGATGGCAAGCACCGCCTTGAACAGAACATAGGCGACGCTGAATACAGTCCAGTCGCCCTGCAGCATCAGGGCCGGCGTGTAGACCGCCATGAAAGGCGCGACGTAGCCGGCAATGGCGATCTGCGTCGCCTTCCAGCCGGTCTTGTCCGGATCGTCCTTGGTGATCGAGGCGGCCGCGAAGGCGGCCAGCGCCACCGGCGGCGTCAGGTCGGCCATGATGCCGAAATAGAACACGAACATGTGCGAAACGATCAGCGGCACATCGAGCTTGAGCAATGCCGGTGCGGCGATCGCGCTGGTGATGATGTAGTTCGGTATGGTTGGGATGCCCGTGCCCAGGACCAGACAAACGATCATCGTAAGAATCAGCGATGCGAGCAGGCTCTTTTCGCCGACATCGAGAACAAAACCGGCGAAGGTGGAAGCGACGCCGGTCAGAGTCAGTACGCCGATGATCACGCCGACGACGGCGCATGCCATGCCGACCACAAGGCCTTGCTTGGCGCCTTGCTCCAGGCTGTCCTTGAGGGCGACCAGCGTTGCGCGACCTCCCTGCGTCTTGACGCATAGCAGACACAACAATGCGATCAGTCCGAGGACAGGGGTGATGCCCCACTTCAGGAAACTGGCGGCGCCCAGACCGACCGCGATCCAGAAAACATAGCGGAAGGCGGTCTGCGAAATGCGGGCTGCCAGTGCCGCGCCGAGAATCAGGATGGCGGTCAGCGCGAGCCCGGTCAGGCCGGCGAACATGGGCGTGAACCCATGGAACAGCATCCATACGAGCACTGCCAGCGGCAGGGCCAGATGCCAGTCCGCTTTGAGGGATTGCCAGGCGCTGGGGCACTGGTC
>JAEWBA010000116.1 GCA_023391395.1 Pseudomonadota bacterium | reverse complement strand
GCGCTGAATATCGTGCTCGACGGGCGGGCGCGCTATGTCGCGAAGAAGTGGAATTACATCTATGACATGGTCTACGACATGGATCGCGGTCAGCGCGCCATGCGGCCGATCGAGGAAGCGGTATTCATCCATTTCGCCGGTGCGGTCAAGCCCTGGACCGACTGGAGCGAACATGATGCACGCGCGCTCTTCAGGCAGTATCACGCCATGTCGCCCTGGGCCGGGATGCCGCTCGATCAGGCGCCGCGCCACCCCAGGGAAATGCGGCTGATCTCCCGTTTCGCGATGAAGCGTGGCGAGATCCTGCATGGCCTGCGCTGGTACCTGAGGTATCTGCACGCTCGCGCAAGAAAATAAGCATTCGGCGCGCGCTCGAACTCGAACCGGCTAGCCGCGCCGTGAGCGCCCCGCCCTTCCGGCCCGAGCGGCGCGTTCAGCTTGGCGATACAGGCGGTGAACAGCGCGATACTTAGCGCGTAAAACGGAAACACTTCCCACCACAGGAACAATACGTCGGTCATGCCGAGGACCATGAATCCCAAGCACAGCGACAAGCCCATGCAGGCAGTGGCGCGGACCTTGCGCTCCCTGCTCCTCATTGCTCTCAGAAAGTAATAACCGGGTACCAGATAGAGCGCCAGCACCGCCGCCAATCCCAGGAGACCGAACTTGGCCATCGCGAATAGGATTTCGTTATGCGAATGCGGATGTTCAGCGGCGGCAGGCGAGATGATCTTGCGCGCCATCAGACCATTCAAGGCGGCGCGGTACTCGCCCGCTCCGACGCCGAATACAGGATTTTCCCTGAAGAGGATCAAGGATCCACGCCAAAGCTGCAAGCGAACGCCGATCGAAGTATCGACATCTTTGCCCTGACGATACATCTCGACCTCGTGCCAAGCTCTTTCAAAGCGTTGCCGTACACGGGTGTCGCCTTCGAGCGCCAGAATGGCACCGGCCAGAACGAGCACTAGAATCAGCGTTTTCCGGCGCCAGTCGAGATGGCTGATGAAACCGAATGCAATTGCGCCGAATGCGATGAAGGTCAGCCAGACGCCGCGCTCATGCGACAAGTACGCGGCATACACAACCGCGCAGCATGCCAGCAGCTTGAGCAGGACGGCCAGTCTTGATTCCTGGGCCCTCCAGGCAATGGAATAGGCCGCGTAGAGTCCGACCAACATCGCCATTTCGGCAAAGATGCCGATCGGGATGAAATCGGTGCCGTACTGTACCTTGCCGCCTTGCGTCAGCACGTATATTTTGATCGTGGCACCGAAAGCGCCTAGGACAAAAGCCCACTGCAGATGCTGCAGATACTTCAAGGGGGCGAGCCAGACGGCAAAGAAGACGAACGGAAATAGCGCGAGCCGCGCCGCCTGATCGAGGCTTCTCCCATAAAAATTGCCAGTCGCAAGCTGGTGTGCGGCATCCGCGAGGAGCGGTCCCGCCAATGCCAGGCTCAAGGGCCAATACCGGCGGATGACGTACAAGAAGGATTGATCGTGCACACGCCTGCCGGCCAGGGCACCGACAATCCCGAGCAAGACCAAAACGCCGTAGACGATCCCGGCAGACCGGTCCAGCACCAGCGCAAGGACGTAGAACGCAGCGATTGCTGCAGAGACAAGCAGCGGCATGGATTGCAACTTATGCTCCTTGCGTCTTGGATGTGATGTACTGCGGCCTGCGCGCACGTCGTCAGAATTTCAGGCGTTGCACGAGTCTGGCGCCAAGATACTTCGCATGCCAGAAAATGCCATCGCCGATGCGATTCTGCTTGATCAGAAATTTGGAGAACAGCTTGAGGTCCCTCGCTGTCCTCGGCCCATCCAAAGGCACATCCGCCCATGGCGACAGGGATTGGTAGTTCACGAATATCCCGCGCGCCTCGTGCAGACACCAGCTATGCCAAGGCTTGACCGGCCCGGTAAAGTGTATGAATACATAGGGCTTCGCTATGTCCAGCCGCCACTGCCCCCGGCTGAGAAAATCCACCAGGTGATAGCGGTAGTTCCACTTGTCGTGGACATACCTGGTGTGCCCATCGAGTGCGATGTTGAGCGCATCCTGATCGGCAAAAACCAGCTCGCGGCTCGTGAGGATTTTCAGCGCGGTATTTTGCGTATCGTTCGCAATCCACTGATCGACATTGATGTACATGACACCGGCATTGAAATACTTCCCATTTCGTATTCCGAGCGCCGCGATCTGCGTCTTCACCGTGGTTTCGATTTCGTCGTGCACGACCACCGCGACGCAATCCCCAATATCGGTTTCCAGTAGCTCCGCGATGCCTCCGAAGCAGAGAATGTCCGCGTCGAGATAGAGAACCTTATCGGTAATGCCTTTCAAGCGGTTGGGAATCAGCAGCCGGATGAATGTGCCCAAAGAATGCTGAGCGAAGCAAGGAAACCCGGAAAATGCATTCAGAATCTCGGTGTCCAGTAAATGAAGGCGAATGTCGATGTCGTATTTCTTTCCGAGTTCCGCCATTCTGTACCGGCTATCGTCCGAAATCGAAAATGCGAACACATGGAAAATGAAATGCAGTCCGGGATTGTTTTCGACTACTGAAGTGATGGCGACGCCCATGCCGCGGAAATAACTTGCGTCGACACCGAAGGCGATATGGACGGCATCCCGGCCGGTAAAAGCTCGGGAAGGAGAATCATTGAACAAAGGGGTCTCCACCGGACTGTCCTTCATCATATTGAGCGGAGCGTGAGCAGACGCGTGCCGTCATTTTTGAGTCGCTTATATGAATCGGGCATTCGATGTCGGACTTATTTCCACTTGGCCGCAATCACGCTCCCGCGACTCTTCGAGCCACCTCGACACGACCTGCTCCACGCTGTCAGGAAAAATCGCTCTCATGCACTCGCATGTGATCGCTTCTCCGGTCGGACAACCCACGCATTTGCTGGCCGGCGTGCATAGAATTTCCGCACGTGCCCCGACCGGCGCCCATCGACCCGGATGCATCGGGCGGGATGGTGGAAACAAGCCGAGAGTGCGCTGACCCATGGCAGCCGATAGATGGAGAGGACCTGTACCGCTGGCGACCAGCCCATCCGCCGCTTGGATAAACGAGATCAGTTGATCGAGAGTCAGCTTGCCGCAGAGGTTGCTGAGATTCTTTTGCTCCAACAGTTCTGGGGCATTCTTTTCAATCCATTCTCCCTCTTTGCCAGTGCCCGTCAGCCAGATATGGATATCGGCATTCAGGCTCAAGCGCTTTGCGAGCGCCAAATAATTTTCAATCGGCCACTCGCGTCCATGCCCGTTCGATTTGGTATGGAGGATCAGATTGAATTTGTATGGGCCAAGCATCCTCCCTATGTCTTCATCGACATCGAGCTCAAATTTGAATAAGGGCACGATGGCGGGCAGTTCGGGAATGTGCTGGAGTCCGAAAGGGCGCAGGAATTCGAAATTGAACTGGGCTTCGTGCAAAGGGGAAGTACGCTTCGAAAAGCGCACCCGGCGATTGCAAAAAATCAGCAGGTAAAGCTTCTGGCGCGCATTGCCGATGCGGTTCGAAATACCTGCCTTGAATGCTGCGATCGCAAGTCTTTTATCCGGTTGCGCAATAAGCACCGTATCCGGCTTGGCGGTTGCAAAATACGCCGGCGGATTTTCCAGAAAGGTTTCGAGCTCGACCACTTCGTCGACGCTGCTGCACCGCCTGGCGGCGTCCGCTGCATATTTCCGGCATAGGAAACTGATTTTTATCGAGGGAAATTTCTGCTTGAGCCACGCAGTGATAGGCAAGGTCAGCACCACATCTCCGAGATTGTCGGTGCGGCATATCAGAATATGTGAGCTCTTCTTGATCATTGCGAGCGGCGACCAGAGCAGCAAAGAGCTGAATTGTTGCGCGCAACGGCAAGAGGAATTTGACTAATATCAAACCCGCTATTGCTGAAAGAGCAATTTCCTACCAAGCATGAACAGCGAGGCGCTTAAAGGCCCCAAGGCGGCACCGTCCGGCAGAGCGTGAGCGCCCGCTTCAGGACAAGGCTGAGACAGACAGTGCAAATAGGCAGCTACAGGATCGGGCCACCAATCGGCGGGGCTCAGTATTCGACCATCGCGCCCTGAGCACCGAATTTTTCCGTCAGTAGCTGCTTCAATTCGTCCGCCGGCGCGATGCGCCAGTCGTCGCCAAGGCGAAGTTCGCAACTGGCCACGCCGTCGCGTTGATAACGCATCGTCAGCGGCAGGCCGGTTTCTGCACGATACGACTGCAGCAGCGTCTTGATCTGAAGGGCGTCGATCTGCGCCGCCAGCGCGAACGAGAACTGCTTGCCGAAGGCCACGCGCGCCATCGCGATATCCATCACCTTGTCCGCCGTCACGCGCAGGCCGCCCGAGAAGCGGTCTTCCGATACCTTGCCTTGGACAGCCAGAAATTCGTCTTCCTTGAACAGGTTGCGGTTCGGGTCGTACAACTCGTTGTAGACCGTGACATCGACGGTCGCGGTGCCGTCGTCGAGGGTGACGATCACCATCTTGCCGCGCTGGGTCATCTGCGTACGCACCGTCGTGATGATGCCGGCGAGCACGCGCGGCTCGCGGCTGGGTTCAAGCTTTGCCAGCGGCGTGCGCGCGAACCGGCGCGCTTCCTCGGCATAGGCATTGAACAAGTGGCCGGAGAGGTAGAAGCCGAGAGCGGATTTCTCTTCGGTCAGCCTCTGCTTCTCCGTCCAGGGCGCTGCCTTCACATATTCCTGCGGCCCATCGATGCCGCCGTCTTCTGCGCCGAACAGGCTCACCTGGTTGGCCGAGGCTTCAGCCTGTTCCGCGCATTCCATGGCAAAACCCACGCTCGCCATCAGGACCGCGCGGTCCACCTGGAAGCAATCGAAGGCACCGGCACGAATCAGCGCTTCAATGGTGCGGCGGTTGATCTGGCGGCGGTCGACGCGCTTGACGAAATCAAACAGATCGGTGAAAGGTTTTTCGCGGCGCGCCGCCAAGATGGCTTCGATGGCGTTCTGGCCGCTGCCTTTGACCGCACCCAGGCCATAGCGGATCTGTTTCGCCTTCTTGCCCGGCTCACCCACCGGCGTGAAACGGTAATCCGACAGGTTGATGTTCGGCGGCAGCAGCTCCAAGCCGCAGACCTCGATCGCATCCTCGACCAGGATCTTCACCTTGTCGGTATCGTCCATGGCCAGCGACAAGTTGGCCGCCATGAAGGCGGCCGGATGGTGCGCCTTCAGATAAGCCGTGTAATAGGACAGGAGCGCGTAGGCGGCGGCGTGCGACTTGTTGAAGCCATAGCCGGCGAACTTCTCCATCAAGTCGAAGATCTCGTCGGCCTTTTCCTGCGACAGGCCGTTCTTGGCGGCGCCTTCGCGGAAGATAAGGCGATGCTCGGCCATCTCTTCCGGCTTCTTCTTGCCCATCGCGCGACGCAGCAAGTCGGCGCCGCCTAGCGAATAGCCGCCGATGACCTGCGCCATCTGCATCACCTGTTCCTGGTACACCATGATGCCGTAGGTCTCGGACAGGATGCTCTCGGTACGCGGATCGGGATACTCGAATTTCTCGCCATGCTTGCGGCGGCAGAAATCGGGGATCAGGTCCATGGGGCCCGGACGGTACAGCGCCACCAGGGCGATGATGTCCTCGAAACGGTCAGGCCTGGCATCCTTGAGCATGCCCTGCATGCCGCGGCTTTCCAGCTGGAACACGGCGACCGTCTTGGCCTTGCTCAGCAGCTCATAGGAAGCGCGGTCGCCCAGAGGCAGCTTGGCCAGGTCGAAATCCGCCATAGCCGGATCGAGCTGCTTGATGTAGCGCACCGCACGGTCGAGTATGGTCAGCGTGGTCAGGCCAAGGAAGTCGAACTTCACCAGGCCGACCGCTTCCACGTCGTCCTTGTCGTATTGCGAGACCACGCCCGAGTCGCCGCCCTGTGTATACAGCGGGCAGAAATCGGTCAGCTTGCCGGGCGCGATCAGCACACCGCCGGCGTGCATGCCGATGTTGCGTGCAATGCCTTCGACCTGCTGGGCCAGTTCCAGCAATTGCTTGACCTCTTCTTCTTTTTCCCTGCGCTCGGCCAGCAAGGGCTCTTCCTGCAGCGCATCGGCGATAGTCACGAGCTTGCCCGGCTTGAAAGGGATGAGCTTGGAAATGCCGTCGCAGAAGGTGTAGCTCATGTCGAGCACGCGTCCCACATCGCGCACCGCGCCCTTGGCCGCCATGGTGCCGAAGGTGGCGATCTGCGATACCGCGTCCTTGCCGTAGCGATCCTTGACGTACTGGATCACGCGGTCGCGCCCTTCCTGGCAGAAGTCGATATCGAAGTCGGGCATGGACACCCGCTCCGGATTCAGGAAGCGCTCGAACAGCAGGTTGTATTCAAGAGGATCGAGGTCGGTGATCTTGAGCGCATAGGCAACCAGCGAGCCGGCACCGGAGCCGCGTCCCGGCCCGACCGGGACGCCATTGTTCTTGGCCCACTGGATGAAGTCGGCCACGATCAGGAAGTAGCCCGGGAAACCCATCTTGATGATGGTATCGGTCTCGAATTTCAGACGTGCCTCGTAGCGCGGCCGCTCCGCGTCGCGTTTTGCCGGGTCCGAGTAGAGCTGTTGCAGCCGTTCTTCCAGGCCCGCTTGCGCTTGCGCGACCAGGAAGTCATCGATGGTCATGCCGTCCGGCGTCGGAAAGACCGGCAGCTTGGGCTTGCCCAGTTCCAGTTGCAGATTGCAGCGCTTGGCGATCTCGATCGAATTCTGCAGCGCCGCCGGCAGGTCGGCGAACAATTCCGCCATCTCGGCTTGGGTCTTGAAGCACTGCTGTTCGTTGAAGCGCTTGATCCGGCGCGGATTGGCGAGAATCTCGCCTTCGGCAATGCAGGTGCGCGCCTCGTGCGCAATGAACTCGTCCTGCGACAGGAACTGGACCGGATGCGTGGCGACCACCGGCAGGTGCAGCTTGGACGCCAGCGCCACGGTTTGCCTTACCTGGCGCTCCATATTGGGCTGGCCGGCCCGTTGCACTTCCAGGTAGTAGCGATTGGGGAAAAGGCGCGCCCAACGCATCGCATTGCGTTCCGCCGCTTCAAGGTTGCCATTGTCGATGGCCATGCCGACATCGCCGAAATGCGCGCCCGACAAGGCGATCAATCCGCTTGCCGCGCCGCCTTCCAGCCACTCCGCGCGGAGTTCGGCGCGGCCGCGGTACAGATTGGTCAACCAGGCCTTGCTCAGGAGTTCGCACAACTGCAGATAGCCGGTGCGATCCTTCACCAGGAGCAGCAGTCGCGACGGCTTGTCGCGGTCATCCTCGTTGGTGATCCAGACGTCGCAGCCAGCAATGGGTTTGATGCCTTTGCTACGCGCCGCCTTGTAGAACTTGACCATGGCAAACAGGTTGGCCAGGTCGGTCACCGCCAGCGCCGCCTGCCCATCCTTGGCGGCGGCCTTGACGGCATCATCGATGCGCACCAGGCCATCGACGATGGAGAATTCGGAGTGGAGACGGAGGTGAACGAATTGCGGCGCAGTCATCGGGGTATTGTACTCCGCACATCAGGTTCCGGCCTGCAATCCTTGGTTGCAAGAGCCTGCAGGCTTGACTCTTTTTCACCTCACCAACGAGCCGCCTCACCGGCAGTCTTGCGAGCGTTTATAATGCCGGAAAATCAAAGACTTACCTCGCTCTCCCATGCAGTCTTCCGCGCCTTACGTCAATATTTCCGCCTACAAGTTCGTCACCTTCGCCGACACCGTCGAAAAGCGCCCGCAGTTTCGCGCCATCTGCGAGGAGCTGGGCCTGAAGGGCACCATTCTGCTCAGCCCGGAAGGTATCAATCTGTTCCTGGCCGGCCTGCGCGAGCCGATCGACCGCTTTCTTGCCTGGCTGCGTTCGGACGAGCGCTTCGCGGACATCGAAGCCAAGGAGAGCTTTTCCGAGGAGCAGCCTTTCCGGCGCATGCTGGTCAAGCTCAAGCGGGAAATCATCACCATGAAAAATCCGCTCATCCAGCCGGAACTCGGCCGTGCTCCCGCGGTGGACGCGAAGACGCTAAAGCGCTGGCTGGATGCCGGACACGACGACGCTGGCAAGCAGGTGGTGATGGTCGATACGCGCAACGATTTCGAAGTCGATGTCGGTACCTTCGCCGATACCGTCGATTACCGCATCACCAAGTTCAGCGACTTCCCGGAAGTGATCGCGCAGCACAAGGATGAGTTCGCCGGCAAGACCGTGGTCACGTTCTGCACCGGCGGCATACGCTGCGAAAAGGCGGCCATTCACATGCAGAACGTCGGCTTCGAGAACGTGTACCAGCTCGAGGGCGGCATCCTCAAGTACTTTGAGGAAGTGGGCGGCGCGCACTACACCGGCGATTGCTTCGTCTTCGACTACCGCACTGCGCTCAATCCGAACCTGAAGCCGACCGAGACCGCGCAATGCTATGCCTGCCGCGCCGTGGTGACACCGCGAGAGCAATTATCGCCTTACTACGTGCCGGGGCGTTCCTGCCCGCATTGCCGCAAGGAGACGCGCGAGGCAGCGTGAGCCTCGTGCCGGCGCCACAGCGGACAAGACCGGCTGTCTGGGCCCTGTCGCCATGAGCCATTACATCGGCCGCTTCGCTCCCTCCCCTACCGGCCCGCTGCATCGCGGCTCGCTGGTTGCCGCACTCGCCAGCTATCTCGATGCCAAGGCGCAGGGCGGACGCTGGCTGGTGCGGCTCAAAGACATCGATGAAGCCCGCGCCGTACCTGGCGCCGCCCAAGCGATTCTCGACGCCCTTGCCGCCTGCGGCATGCATCCCGATGGCGAAGTGGTTTGGCAAAGCCGCCGCAAAGCTCTGTATGTGGCGGCCTTTGCACGCCTCGGATCGCATGTCTATCCCTGCGGCTGCACGCGCCGTGAAATCGCCGACTCGCACATCGGCATCGCCGCCGATGGCGCAGCCGTCTATCCGGGCACTTGCCGGGCAGGACTTGCGCCGGGAAGAAGCCCGCGTGCCTGGCGACTGCGCATCGACGACGATGGCGCCTGCATCCGCTTCGACGATCGCTGGCTGGGACCGATCACGCAGGATCTGCAAAGGGAAGTGGGTGACTTTGTCCTGAAGCGGGCCGACGGCTTCTGGGCCTATCA
>JAEWBA010000059.1 GCA_023391395.1 Pseudomonadota bacterium | reverse complement strand
ACTGTGATGGCTGAACAATACATACTTGCACTCGACCAGGGCACCACCAGTTCGCGCGCGCTGGTATTCGACCGCGCCGGCAACATCGTCTCGGTGGCGCAAAAGGAATTCCGGCAAATCTATCCGCAACCCGGCTGGGTCGAACACGACCCGCAGGAAATCTGGTCGACCCAGGCCGGCGTCGCCGCCGAAGCGCTGACCCACGCCGGCTTGAGCAGCGGCTCGATCGCCGCCATCGGCATCGCCAATCAGCGCGAAACCACCATCGTCTGGGACCGCGAAACCGGCCAGCCGGTGTACAACGCAATCGTCTGGCAGGACCGCCGCACCGCCGATTTCTGCGACGAATTGAAGACGCGCGGGCTGGAACCCCTGGTGCGCAGGAAAACCGGCTTGCCGATCGATTCCTACTGGTCGGCGACGAAGATACGCTGGATCCTGGACAACGTGCCGGGAGCGCGCGAGCGCGCCGCGCAAGGCAAGCTCGCCTTCGGCACGGTCGATTGCTGGCTGGCGTGGAACCTCTCCGAGCACAAGCTGCACGTCACCGACGTCACCAATGCATCGCGCAGCATGCTGTTCAACATCCATCGCCTGGAATGGGACGAGGAATTGCTGGAAGCGCTGCAAATCCCGCGCAGCATGCTGCCGCAAGTCCGCTCCTCCTCCGAAGTCTATGGCCACACCGGCACCGCCGTCTTTCCCTCGCCGATTCCGCTGGCCGGCATCGCCGGCGACCAGCACGCGGCGCTGTTCGGACAGATGTGCATCCGGCCCGGCATGGCCAAGAATACCTACGGCACCGGCTGCTTCCTGGTGATGAACACCGGCGACCAACCGATCGAAAGCCGCAACAATCTGGTCACCACGATCGCCTGGCAGATCGGCGAGCAAGTCAATTACGCGCTGGAAGGCAGCATCTTCATCGGCGGCGCCGTGGTGCAATGGCTGCGTGACGGCCTGGGCATCATCAAGAGCGCCTCCGAGATCGAAGCGCTGGCGCGCTCGGTACCGCATAGCGACGGCGTTTACCTGGTGCCGGCCTTCGCCGGCCTGGGCGCGCCGCATTGGAACTCCCGCGCACGCGGCACCTTGTTCGGCGTGAGCCGCGGCACCACCTCGGCCCACATTGCCCGCGCCGCTCTCGACAGCATCGCCTACCAATCTTACGAAGTGCTGAAGGCGATGGAATCCGACCTGGGCAGCCGCATCCCGGAATTGCGCGTCGACGGCGGCGCAGTCGCGAACGACCTCCTAATGCAATTCCAGTCCGACATCCTCGGCGTCGATGTCATCCGCCCGAAAATTATCGAAACCACAGCACTGGGCGCCGCTTATCTGGCCGGCCTGGCGAGCGGCTACTGGGGCGGCATGGACGACATCCAGAGCCAGTGGAAACTCGATCGCCGCTTCACGCCCGGCGAGGATGCGCGCAATGCACCCGCCTACCTGCAAGGCTGGCAACGCGCGATCAATGCCAGCATGGCATGGGCGGATGCGGTTTGATGATCTGAAGCGGGCGTAGCTGCGCTGCGCAGCTTCTGCCCGTCCCGGAAGCGCCCCACTGTCGAGGGCTGCGCCATGCGCAGCGATGAACGTCCGGCTGCCGACGCCGGGGCGCTGGCATCCTTTCCGGCACCGGCACCTAGGGGCGGACTGGGCTACAATCCTACGCAAGAAGCGCACCAATCCCGGTATGAGAACGGTGACGCGGCCGGCCGCAGCCGGTCTAGGCCACGGCACCCGTTTCGCGCATCCATTCCGCATTTGTCTTTTTCCCATGCTTGTTCTCGGCGTCGAATCCTCCTGCGATGAAACCGGCCTCGCCTTGTACGACACACAAGGCGGGTTACTAGCGCACGCGCTGCATTCCCAGGTCGCCATGCACGAGGAATACGGCGGCGTGGTGCCGGAACTGGCTTCGCGCGACCATATCCGGCGCGCGATCCCCTTATTGGAAGAAATGCTGAAGCGGGCTGACCTGCCCCGCTCCGCCATCGATGCCATCGCTTATACCCAAGGGCCGGGACTGGCCGGCGCGCTGCTGGTGGGCGCCTCAATCGCCTGCGGCCTGGGGCTTGCGCTCGACAAGCCGGTGCTCGGCATCCATCATCTCGAGGGCCACCTGCTGTCGCCCCTGCTCTCCGGCACGCCGCCGGAGTTTCCCTTCATCGCCCTGCTGATTTCCGGCGGCCATACGCAGTTGATGCGGGTCGACGGTGTCGGGCGCTACGAGCTCCTGGGAGAAACGCTGGACGATGCGGCTGGCGAAGCCTTCGACAAGTCAGCCAAGCTGCTCGGCTTGGGCTACCCCGGTGGGCCTGCCATCTCGCGCCTGGCCGAATTTGGTGACCCGATGGCCTACAAGCTGCCGCGCCCGATGCTGCATTCGGGCGATCTGGATTTCAGCTTTTCCGGCTTGAAGACGGCCGTTCTGACCCTGGTGAAAAAGCATCCGGCCAACATCTGCGAACAGGACAAGGCGAATATCGCGCGCGCCTTCGTCGATGCCATCGTGGATGTGCTGGTGGCGAAGTGCCTCGCGGCCTTGAAGCAAACTGGCCTGAAGCGCCTGGTGATTGCCGGCGGCGTCGGCGCCAACCGGCAGTTGCGCGAAGCTTTGAACGCGGCAGCGCAGAAAAAGCGCTTCCGCGTGTTCTATCCCGAGCTGGAATTCTGCACGGATAACGGCGCGATGATTGCCTTTGCCGGTGCCTTGCGCCTGAACGCCGATCCCCATGCCGCCACCCGCGACTACGCCTTCACGGTGCGACCGCGCTGGCCGCTGGACGAGTTGCGACCAACCTGATTCCGGGCAGGCGAGCCTGCCGCGCCTGCTTATTTCTTCTTTGCCCCGATGCGGCTTTCCTTGCCGGCCAGGAGATTGGCAATGTTGTTTCGGTGCCGGTAGATCAGCAAGCCAGCCATCACCAGCACGGCTGCCAGCTTCACGTCGACGCCGAACAATAAGGCGTAATAGAACGGCGCAAACACGCTGGCCACCAGCGCTGCGAACGAGGAATAGCGGAAGGCATAGGCCACGATCAGCCAGGTCGCCAGCGTCGCCAGACCGAGCCAGACGTTCAGGCCGAGCAGCACGCCCAGCGCCGTCGCCACTCCCTTGCCGCCGACGAAGCGGAAGAACACCGGCCATAGGTGGCCCAGGAAAACCGCCAGCGCGACCAGTGCAATACCGGTATCGCTGATACCGTACCGGTCCGCGAAGACTTGCGCCAGCCACACCGCCAGCCAGCCCTTGAAGCCGTCGCCGAAGAGCGTCAGTGCGGCAGCCGCCTTGTTGCCAGTGCGCAGCACATTGGTCGCACCGGGATTCTTCGAGCCATAGGTGCGCGGGTCGGCCAGGCCGAACAACTTGCTGGTCACCACGGCAAAGGAAATCGAACCAATCAGATAGGCGGCGATTACGAACAGGAAGTTTTGCATGCTGTCTCTTTTTTGAGTTGATTATGCGTCTGCTTATACGGCCCTCGTTCGGGGCCGTTTAGGGATGAATGCGGCGAGGGTATCGGCAACTCTTGCCTGCACGGTTGGACGGCATATGCCGCTGCCTTGGCCTCTCATGGCGGAACAGTCTCTATTCGTAGAGCGCGCAGTTCACGGCCCTCGCCTGCAGCAAGCTTACGGCCAGCTTGGGGTCGATACCCACCAGGTAACCGCGGCGCCCGCCATTGATATAGATTTTTTCCAGCGCCAGGATGCTTTCCTCGACAAATACCGGCATCGACTTCCGGGTGCCGAAGGGAGAGGTGCCGCCGACCAGGTAGCCGGAATGGCGCTGCGCCACTTCCGGCTTGCAGGGTTCGACCGATTTGCAGCCGATCTGGCGGGCCAGGTTCTTGGTCGATACCTTGGCATCGCCATGCATCAGCACGATCAAGGGCTTGGCTGCCTCGTCCTGCATCACCAGCGTCTTGACGACATGATGCTCGTCCACGCCCAGTTCGCGTGCCGAGACGCCGGTGCCGCCGTGCTCCTCGTACTCATACGGATGCTCCGAGAATGCCGCGCCGTGCTTGCGCAGGAACTGGGTGGCCGGCGTCTCGGAAATGTGCTCTTTCTTAGCCATGGTGCCTGTTGAACAAAACGGCGCTCATTATCCTACAAGTCGGCCCGGCGGCGATGCCGCGAAGACATCAATACGCCTTTCACGTTCACACCCGCTCCAAGCAGCGAATGTCGGCCCGGGATTGGCTTTTTCGCAACGCAATAGCGTTGAGCGAAATCAAGCCTTGACCGCATTGCAGCAAACTTTGCGAACGCAGCAAACCGCTCCATGCTAAAAGCTAATCCGCGAGGCAGAAACCTTCCGTATTTCGACGTTTTTCCTCCCTTCCCCAGCCAAGAAGTTGCTTGTATGACTTTTTAGATATTTTTTGTGCGACGCACAAAAAATATCTTGACTTTGTCAATTTGATCCTTAAAATTGAATTTGTTGCGGCGCACAATAAACGCCGCGCCCCGAAAACCACGCCATTAACTTAAGGAGCGTTACCATGATTTCCTTCAATGACCAGATCTCCGCCGCCACGCGCAACAACCTCGAAGCGCAATTGGCCCTGTTTACCGCCCTCGGCTCGACCGCGGTTGAAAGCCTGGAAAAGGTCGCCGACCTGAATCTCAACGTCGCCAAGGCCACGCTGGAAGATTCTGCCGCCGCCGCCCGCCAGCTGCTGGCTGCCAAGGATCCCCAGGAATTCTTCTCCCTGAGCGCAGCCCAGGCC
>JAEWBA010000433.1 GCA_023391395.1 Pseudomonadota bacterium | reverse complement strand
ACCCGGGTTTTCCAGCCTTGAGGCGCGACCACGTTATAGGTGAACGAGGTCAGTGTCTGCGAATGAAATTCCCTGCCCGGGGTGCCGAGGTAATAGCCGACGTCAAGATCGCCGTTTTTGACCTGCTGCAGGACCCAGCCTGACATACCGTGCTGCAATTGCGTGGATAACTGGGGATAAGCCTCCACCAGGCGCTTCAGGAAAGCGCCCAGCCGGATGAATTCCGGATCGAGGATGGTGCCGATGGAAAGCGTGCCGGACAAGGTCGAGTGCATGGCGGCCGCCCCTTGCCGGAATTCGTGCACGCTTTCCATCACGCGCTCGGCGATCGGCAGCAGCTTGGCGCCCTCGGCGGTGAGCGACATGCCGGTTGGCGTGCGCGCAAACAATTGCAGCTGCAATTCCGATTGCAAGGCCTTGATCTGCAGGCTCACGGCAGGCTGGGTCAGGTGTAGCCGCTCGGCGGCGCGTGTCAGATTGCCTTCACGCGCGACTGCGACAAAGGCGCGTAACTGGGTCAGGTCCATGCCTGCTCCTTTTATAAGAACCTCTTATATCCATTCTGATAATAACTCATTGGATTTCCGCTTCCCATGGCCTTATGCTGCGAAAAACCGGATATTGACCAAAGGATGTCTTATGAGGAACGCTGCTCTGCCCTGTGTCGGGCATTACATCAATGGCCGTTTGGTGGCGCCTTCCGAGGGCCGCCATCAGGATGTCTTCAACCCGGCGACCGGTGCGGTGAGCGCGCAGGTGGCCCTGGCCAGCGTCGAGGAAGCCGATGCGGCCGTGGCGGCGGCGCAAGCCGCGGCACCGGCATGGGCGGATACCGCGCCCCTGAAGCGGGCGCGCATCCTGTTCAAGTTCAAGGACTTGATCGAGCGCCACCACGATGAACTGGCCGCCGCTATCACGCGCGAACATGGCAAGGTGTTTTCAGATGCGAAGGGAGAAGTGACGCGCGGCCTGGAAGTGGTCGAATTCGCCTGCGGCGTGCCGCAGCTGCTGAAGACACAGTTCACCGACAATATCGGCGGCGGCATCGACAACTGGCAATTGCGCCAGCCGCTGGGTGTAACGGCCGGCATCACGCCCTTCAACTTTCCTTTCATGGTGCCGATGTGGATGGCGCCGATGGCGATCGCCACCGGCAATACCTTCATCCTCAAGCCTTCCGAGCGCGATCCTTCGCCTTCGCTGATGATTGCCGACCTGTTCAAGCAGGCCGGCTTGCCGGATGGCGTCTTCAACGTGGTGCAAGGCGACAAGGTGGCGGTCGATGCGTTGCTGCATCATCCTCAGGTGCAGGCGGTGTCCTTCGTCGGTTCCACGCCGATCGCCGAATACATCTATACCGAAGGCGTCAAGCGCAAGGGCCGCTCTCCGCTGCGCGTGCAGGCGCTGGGCGGCGCGAAGAACCATCTGGTGGTGATGCCCGATGCCGACCTGGAGCAGGCGGTCGATGCCCTGATTGGTGCGGCCTACGGCTCGGCGGGCGAGCGCTGCATGGCGATCTCGGTGGCGGTGGCGGTGGGCAGCATCGCCGACCGGCTGGTGGAAGCGCTGATTCCGCGCGTGCGCGCACTGAAGGTAAAGAATGGCATGGAGCCCGATGCCGAGATGGGACCGTTGGTGACGGCCCAGCACAAGGCCAAGGTCGAAGGCTATATCGAGGATGGCGTGCAGGCCGGCGCCAGGCTGTTGGTCGATGGACGCGGCTTGCGCGTGCCCGGCCATGAAAACGGATTTTTCCTCGGCGGCTCGCTGTTCGACCATGTCACGCCCGAGATGCGCATCTATCGCGAAGAAATTTTCGGGCCGGTCTTGTGCGTGGTGCGCGTGCCGGATTTCGCGGCCGCAGTGGAACTCATCAATGCCCATGAATTCGGCAACGGCGTCTCGCTGTTTACCTCGGACGGCCATACCGCGCGCGAATTTTCGCGCCGCATCGAAGTCGGCATGGTCGGCATCAACGTACCGATCCCGGTTCCCATGGCCTGGCATTCTTTCGGCGGCTGGAAGCGTTCGCTGTTTGGCGACATGCATGCCTACGGCGACGAGGGTGTGCGCTTCTACACGCGCTACAAGTCGGTCATGCAGCGCTGGCCGGAAAGTATTGCGAAAGGCGCGGAGTTCACCATGCCGGTGGCAAAGGGCTGACGGCTTCCAAAAGCTGTCAGCCCGAACGCAGGGTGTAGCAGGGGGTTTCGGAAGGCCTGCCATCCGACTGCGCAACGGTATCCGCGTGCAAGCGGATACATGCCCTGCAAGGAAGGGATCTTCGGTGATGCTGTGATTCACTGAGATTCCCGCTACGCTCGGAATGACAGACGGATACTCGGCAAGCCATATCGATTAAGGCCAGAGAGGGATTCAACATGCAATCCGCAGGGACTTACGACTACATCATCATCGGCGCCGGCAGTGCCGGTTGCGTGATGGCCAATCGCCTGGCGCAGGATGCCGGCGTGTCCGTGCTGCTCTTGGAAGCAGGGCGCAAGGACGATTACCTCTGGATCCATATCCCGGTCGGTTACCTGTACTGCATCGACAATCCGCGTACCGACTGGCTGTACCGCACCGAAGCCGATCCGGGCTTGAATGGGCGCTGCCTGATCTACCCGCGCGGCAAGGTGATGGGCGGCTCTTCCTCTATCAACGGCATGATTTACATGCGCGGCCAGGCGCGCGATTACGACGAATGGGCGCGCCTCACCGGAGATGCAAGCTGGCGCTGGGAAGAAGTGCTGCCGCTGTTCAAAAAGACCGAGGATTATCACAAGGGCGCCGACGAGTACCATGGGGCCGGCGGCGAATGGCGGGTCGAGAAGCAGCGCCTGTCCTGGGAAATCCTGGATGCCTTCCGCGAGGCCGCGGCACAGACCGGCATTCCGAATACCGAGGATTTCAACCGCGGCGATAACGAGGGTTGCGGCTATTTCGAGGTCAACCAGAAGAAGGGCGTGCGCTGGAATACCGCGCGCGCCTTCCTGAGATCGAACACCGGCAGGAAAGGGCGGCTGGACATCATGACTGGCTGTCACGTGCAGCGCCTGCGCATCGAGCAACGCGAAGGCGGATTGGCCTGCAGCGGCGTCGAATTCGTGCGCGATGGCAGCCTGTGGTTCGCGCAGGCGGCGCGCGAAACCATCAGCACGGCCGGCGCCATCGGTTCGCCGCAAATCCTGCAACTCTCGGGCATCGGGCCGGCTGCGCTATTGCAAAAACATGGCATCCCGGTATTGCTGGACGCGCCCGGCGTCGGCGAAAACCTGCAAGATCACCTGCAATTGCGCATGGCTTTCAAGATCCAGGGTGCGAAAACCCTGAACACCATGGCCAGCAACTGGTTCGGCAAGATGCGCATCGGCGTCGAGTATGCCGTGTCGCGCAGCGGGCCGATGTCGATGGCGCCCTCGCAACTGGGTGCCTTCACGCGCTCCGACCCGGGACAGCCGACACCGAACCTGGAGTACCACGTACAGCCCTTGTCGCTGGAGCGTTTCGGCGAACCCCTGCATCCCTTTCCTGCCTTTACGGCCAGCGTCTGCAATCTGCGGCCGACCGCGCGCGGCCACGTGCGCATCTGCTCGCCCGACCCTTTCAAGGCACCGCAGATCGCGCCGAATTACCTGAGCACGCCCGAAGACCGCAAGGTGGCCGCGGACGCGCTGCAGCTGACACGGCGCATCGTCGCCGCGCCGGCCTTGCGGAAATACACGCCCGAGGAATTCAAGCCGGGCCTGCACTTCCGTACCGAGGAGGAATTGGCACGCGCCGCCGGCGAAATCGGCACTACCATCTTCCATCCGGTAGGCACCTGCAGGATGGGCCGAGCGGACGATGCCCTGACCGTGGTCGATAGCCAGTTGCGCGTCAAAGGGGTGGCCGGTCTGCGTGTGGTGGATGCTTCGGTAATGCCAGCCATTACCTCCGGGAATACCAATTCGCCCACCATCATGATCGCCGAAAAGGCGGCGCAAGCCATCCGGAGCGGGCGCAGCGCAAAACAAGAACCGGCTCTTGCCGCCCTAGCCGTGGATTGACGAAGAACAAACTTGCACTAAAACTCTCGGCTGCTTGTTGATATAAGTGCACTAATCTGTGTACTGCTTTCGACATACCTTTCGAGGGGTGCATGGCTGACGTCATCCTGGAGACGCGCCGCCTGACCAAGGAATTCAAGGGGTTCACGGCGGTCAACGATGTCAATTTGCAAGTGGAGCGTGGGCATATCCATGCCTTGATCGGCCCCAATGGCGCTG
>JAEWBA010000191.1 GCA_023391395.1 Pseudomonadota bacterium | reverse complement strand
GGAGTGTCTTCCGAGGTCAATTGCTTGAACACATCGGCCGGCATCCGCAGGGCCGAACCCGGTATCTGGCAGACAGCGGTTTCGACGGCCAGCTCGGCTTCCAGGAGCAAGTCCACCGTCGAAAATCCTTCATAACCGACCGTTCCCACTTCCACCGCGCTACCGTCCTGCATGAGCGCAAGAATCGAATGCGCCCCGCTGAGGGGAAAGTAGGCATACCGAATGGGCTTGTCCCGCTCGAACAGGATGAAATGCAGCGGCGTCTTGATGAATTCCAGATGAGGAAGGATTGCCTGGTAAGCAGGCTCTGGAAGCATCGACAGTAGAAGATTCGGGCAATCCGAAGGTGACTGTGGCACCTGGTTCATGACGGTCTCCACAAGCATCAATATAGTTATCTTTATTGCAATTCGTGAGATGGCGCTAAGGCGATTTGGTTGCGGAAGCTGTGCCTCCGCAAAGGGAGAGCTTGATCTGGCTCGGGAAAAGCCCGATATGTCGCGCTAGCACCGCCTTTTTCTATTGCACATCTAGCCAATCAGGGGCGCGCGACATTTCGGATAAGTTGTTGCACTCGTGTGTGTGCCGAACTCACCCCGAACTCGGCATACCAGCGGTTGAGATCGACGAAACCTACGCCACCCAATGCTCTGCAAGCGATCTCGATACCTTGGGTGAGGGTGGCGCTCAAGTTATGTTCGACGACGCTCATGCAGATAAAGGGCAAGGTGCGGGCGTGGGGATGAAGCTGCGTATAGCGGAGCAAATCGAACATCCGGCTCTCATCGAAGTACAGGCCACAGACAATCACGTCGGTTTGCTCGTAAGAGTAAGAAGCCGCTTCAGTAAGCGAAGTAACAAAATCGATTTCAAATTCGCCCGAAAGTGCCTCGGTGATCGGGCCTATAGACTCAGGTGCGGCGGCAACCAAAACGTTTAATTGCTTATTGTTTTCCATTCGTTTCGTGCGTGGTCGTTATTTGTGCTTATTTGGCCTTATTCCAGGAAATTCTATTGTCTTAGCAAGGTCTCCTGCCGTCTGTTCGCTTGCTTACATAGCACAAGTGCCGGATGGTTGTTTTTGCTTACTTGTTGTTGATTATCAACATGGAAACCGTACCTAGGCCAGCCGATGGCACTTCAGCTCTTTACTCCGAATTGAAGCGACGCTGCATCTCGCTTTGCCTGCTGACGGCAATCGGGAAGGCATGTGAAATCCGTCGGGAAACGGGATGCACTCGGGTAGGGCGCCCGGCGCTAAAAACTTGAGCCCGGCTGTTTCAGGAATTCGATCTCTTCGGGGGTCGATTCGCGCCCGAGAATCCTGTTCCGATGGGGGTAGCGGCCGAAACGGTCGATGATGGCCTTATGCCTGAGCTCAAAGTCGAGGTTGTCGGCGGGCGCGAATTCCCGATACAGGCTTTCCGCGACGACGTGGATCTTCCTCGATTCGCTGTGCATGTAGGGCAGCAGGAGAAACGCGCATTCCACAGGGGAGATGGCCTTGTGCACTCCGGCGCGGACGGCTTCCTGGGCCAGCGCGAGGGCCATGGCGTCCTGCGCGTATGCCGCCGGGGTATTGCGATAGATATTGCGGGACAACTGGTCGAGCACCAGGATCTCCGCGAGCCGGCCCCGGGCTTCCTCGCGCCAGGCGAACAGTTCTCCGCGCGCCGCCTGCTCGAGGAGGTGGGAAAATCGCTCCCACAGATGGGCGTCGAACTCGGGATTGACGGCCCACCACGATTCAGGTGACGTCTCTTCGAACCAGAAAGTCAGCAATTCTTGATACACGTCGGCTCCCGGATTGTCTCGTCTTATTCGCCGTCCAGGCCCAGACGCAGCGGCACGCGCCCGGTCTGCACCAGCGGCGCCGCACGGTCGCAATGTCCCGGCTGGTCGTCGAAGAAGATGTGCGGCTTGAAGGCGGCCAGCACGTCGGATTTCGAGACGCCGCCCATGAAGAAGGTCTCGTCGATGGCGACATCCCAGGCGCGCAAGGTGCGGATCACGCGTTCATGCGCCGGCGAGGAACGCGCGGTGACGAGGGCGGTGCGGATCGGCGCGACCCTGCTGTCGCCATCCTTGACGTTGTTCTGGATATAGGACAGCGCCTTCAGCAGCCGCGCGAACGGTCCTTCCGGCAAGGGCTTCATGGCATTTTCGCGCTCGTAGTTCTCGAAGGCTTCGATGCCCTGGTTCTGGAAGATGCGCTCGGACTCGTCTGAAAAGATCACGGCGTCGCCGTCGAAGGCGATGCGGATCTGGTCCAGTTCCTCGAAGGCATTCTGCGGCTTCTGGTAGAGCAGGGCGGCGGCGACGCCGGAGTTGATCGCCGCCTGTACGTCGTCTTCATGCAGCGAGAGAAACAGGCTGACATTGAAGGCTTTCAGGTAGGGCGCCAGCGAGGCGCCGCCGGAAAGCACGGCGCGCGTGATATCGAGTCCGTAATGCTTGATCGAGTTGAAGATGCGCAGCGATGTCTCGGAGGAGTTGCGCGACATGATGACCACTTCGACGAAACGCTGGTTGTGGGTCAGCACGTTCAGCTTCAACAGCGCGCGCACCAGGGCGAAGCCGGCGCCCAGCTTCAGGATTTCGTTTTCATGCTCGATCTGGTGACGGCGGTAGGCTTCCAGTCCCTGGGTGCGGAAAATCGCTTCCTCCGCTTCCAGGTCGAACAGGGCGCGCGAGGAAATGCCGACGACGAGCAGGTTATCCAGTGAAACAGGCATGCTTGGTTTGCTAAATAGATGAAAGATGAATCGCAGCTTGGAACGGTGTACGCGGCGCCACGCGCCTTTGTATCAGGCCCGATGAGGCTTGCGGCCCGCGGTGTGGCAGAACTTTTGCAAGGCATCCAAGTCGTGTATTCCGATCTGGAGCCGCTTGCGCCAGATCAGCCCGTTGCTCTCCAGCGTGGACAGCATGAGCGTTAGCCAGGTCCGGGTGACGCCGACCATGCTCGCCAGATCTTCCTGGTTCAAGCCGCGCACGACCAGCGCGGAGCCCGCCGAACTGTCTGGATCGACCATCGCCAGCTTGGCCAGCACCTTGCCCAAGCGCACGGGGGCAGGGTCCAGCACCAAAGGGCTGGTGCTGACGATGCTTTCCTTCGCAAGCGATGCCGCCAGGCGGGCGATATTAATGGCAAACGTCGGGATGGTCCGCATCAATTCCAGCAGCTTCTGGCGCGGAAAGGAAAGCAGGACCGTGCTTTCGACACTCTCTGCCGATACGATTCTTTTCTGGTCGAGCAGGGTGCTCAGCAAGCCCAGGGTATGGCCCGCCGGCCAGATGCAGATCGTGAATTCTTCGCCGCTTGCGCTGCAATGGAACATCCGGATGCGGCCGGATTCGACGACCAAGAGCGCATCTGCCTGATCTCCCATATCGAAGATCCTCTCGCGCGCACCATAGCGGCGCCGGTGCACGCTGCCGTGCACGATGGCGCATTCTTCCGGCGTCAATCCTTCGAATGCCATCGACCATCTGCACTCCGAGGTGGCCGGCCATACCTCTTCGGAAGAGGGACTGCCAACGGCTTTCACCGCTTTTGAAGCACCTGGAAGTTCTGAACCTGGTGGGATATACATGCTCTGCTCGCTGGTTTCTGCTGTCTGCTGGACGGAAAGTTTCCTGGAGACCGGCTACGATCATCGTACAGCGTATTCCTCCTGCGCTCTCGACTTTACCTGAAAGCGCCGCGCATCCCCTGCGCGGGCATGGAGCACCCGGATTCGATAACGCGCTACCACCCGTCCTTCCTGTCCCGTTCCAGGCTTCCGCCGCAGGCAAACGAGCGGGCGGGCGCCGGAAATCCCCAATGTTAACTAATAGACAGACGGCTGCACGACTTGGAAAGACACTAGTCGTGAGCAAGCTTCTTTGTTTTCAGGCGGAGGCAGGATCCGGACGCTCTGGGAGTCCGGTCGGCAGTGGCTCGAATGGCGCCGACGGGAAGTGGCACGTGGGCGGAGGATGACGATTTATTAAAAAAAGGCGTGATATGAAATTGAGACAACTCTGTATGGCAGCTCCGGTACTGGGTGCGTTTGCGGCTCAGGCGGCGTTTGCCCAGATCTCCGACGACGTCATTAGGATCGGCGTGTCGACCGATTTGACCGGCGTCTATGCGGACAACACCGGCGCCGGCAGCGTCGAGGCGGTGAAGATGGCGGTGGCCGACATGGGCGGCGCCATCAACGGCAAGAAGATCGAAGTGCTGGTGGTCGACCACCTGAACAAGGGCGACATTGCTGCTTCCAAGGGGCGCGAATGGCTGGATCGGCACGGCGTGGACGTGATCATCGGCGACGGCGCTTCCAGCGCAGTCCTGCCGGTGGCGCGAATCGCCGCCGAGAAGAAAAAAATCTATATCGCCGTGGGTACTTCGACCCCGCGCCTGACCAATGAGGAATGCACGCCTTACACCGTGCACTACGCCTACGACACCGTCGCCCTGTCGCGCGGCACGGCGCAGGCAGTGACGCGCAATGGCGGCAAATCCTGGTATTTCATCACGGTCGATTACGCGTTCGGCCACTCCTTGGAAAAGGAAGCGGGCGCCGTGGTGGAGGCGGAAGGCGGAAAAGTGGTGGGCAGTGCGCGGCATCCGATCAATGCTCCCGATGTCTCCGCAATGATCCTGCAGGCACAGGCATCGAAGGCGCAAATCCTCGGCCTGGCGAATGCCGGCGGCGACGCCATCAACACGGTCAAGGCAGCCCGGGAGTTCGGCGCGCTGAAGAACATGAAGATGGCGGGCCTGCTGTTTGCCATTCCCGACGTCCATGCATTGGGTCTGGAAATCACACAGGGCATGTACCTGACCGACGGCTGGTACTGGGATCAGAGTCCCGAGTCGCGCGCCTGGTCCAAGCGCTACTTCGCCGTCATGAAAAAGCAGGCCACGATGGCGCAGGCCGGCAGCTATTCCGCCGTCACCACTTATCTCAAGGCGGTAAAGGCCACCGGCACCGACGACTCCGACAAAGTGATGGCGGAAATGAAGAGAACGCCGATCAAAGACATGTTCACCAGCCACGGAGTGATTCGTCCGGACGGCCGCATGGTGTACGACATGTCCCTGATGCAGGTGAAGTCGCCGGCCGAATCCAAGTACCCATGGGACTACTTCAAGAAAGTCGGAACCGTGGTGGGTAGCGAGGCCTATACACAAAAGGCCGAATCGAAGTGCGCGCTTTGGAAATAAGCGCCGAACCATCCGAAACCAACGAACAAAGGACAATTTTCATGATCAAGAAACTCAACCCTTCCACGATTCTTGCTCCCGTCTCCAATTACGCAAACGGCACCCTGGTCGAACCCGGCCTGCGCTGGGTCTACACCTCCGGGCAAGTCGGCATCACCAAGGATGGGAAATGCCCGGAAGATTTCGAATCCCAGTTCGCCATCGCGATGGACAACATCCTCGAAATCCTGAAGGAAGGCGACATGGGACCGGAAGATATCGTGAAGATCACGATGTATATGGTCGATCGCGCCGACCTCGGCGCGGCGCGCCGTATCCGCGACAGCAAGCTCAACGATGTGCCGGTGGCATCGACGCTCATCTTCGTATCCGGCTTCGTGATGCCGGAACTGAAGGTCGAGGTGGAGTGCGTGGCGGCAAAGAAGGCTTGATTTCCTAAGCACAGGAAAACATCCGGCGATTAGCCTGATCCGGCTGATCGCCGCGTTCGAACGGAACCGGCCGGGCGAATCGACCCGGCCGGCCTTCAGGAAGAAAGCGTCACGTGATTTCCCAACCAGTCCCCGTCGTCCCGCTACGCATGCGCGTCCATGCGATCGCACAGGAAGCGCTGCGCGTCAAATCCTTCGACTTGCGGCCGCTGTCGGATGCACCCCTGCCGTCATTCACAGCCGGCGCGCACATCGATCTCTTGCTGCCCGGTGGACTCTCGCGCAGCTACTCGCTGGTGAACTCGCCCAAGGAGCGGGATCGTTACGTCGTGGCAGTGAGCCGAGACGAGCGCAGCCGCGGCGGTTCCGAATTCATGCACCAGAGGTTGCACGTCGGCGACATCCTGGAAATCCATCCTCCGCGCAATCTGTTCGAGCTGGAGGAGGGCGCCGAGCACAGCGTGCTGATCGCGGGCGGCATCGGCATCACGCCCATCTATTCCATGGTGCGGCGCCTGAACGAGCTGGGCCGCTCCTGGCATCTGCTGTATTGCGCCCGCTCGCCGGAGCAGGCGGCACTGCTGCCGGCGCTCACGAGGCTCGCCGACGGTGAGAGCCGGCGCCTGGACCTGCGCTTCAATGAGGAGCCGGATTATGTCCAGCCGGACCTTGCGCAACTGGTGGCGCAGGCGCCGCCGGGCGCGCACTTCTATTGCTGCGGACCGGCATCGCTGATGCAGGATTTCGAAAAGGCGACCAGCGCAATCCCTGGCCAGAGGGTGCATACC
>JAEWBA010000123.1 GCA_023391395.1 Pseudomonadota bacterium | reverse complement strand
CTTCCTCGCCGCCTACCTTGCGGCATGGTGGTTCTGCCTTGGCCTAGTGATGGGCGGGCTGGCCAATGTCTGGGTCCACAACCTCACCGGCGGCGCCTGGGGCGAGGCAATCCGCGTCCCGCTTCTGGCCCTGGCACGCCGCATGTGGTTGCTGGCGCTGCTGTTTCTGCCTTTGCTGCTAGGCATGCACGATTTGTACGCCTGGACGGCAGGCGAGGGCGTGGCACGCTGGGCCGGCGAACTGCCCGAGAAAGACGCGGCATTCAAGAGCATGTGGCTTTCACCCGGCTTTTTCATCGCGCGCAGCCTGGGCTATCTAGCTCTGTGGTCGCTGCTGGCCTGGCTGAGCGGGCGCGCATCATTGACGCGCTCGCCGCGCTTCGCCGCCGCGGCCCTGATTCTCTATGGCTTGAGCGTCAGCCTGGCGGCGGTGGACTGGATCATGTCGCTGATGCCGCTGTGGTATTCCAGCGCCTTCGGCCTGTTGACCGGCACCGGCCAAATGCTGACCGGCATGGCGCTGGCGGTGCTGCTGGTCGCGCGCGCCGATCCTAGGGTACGGGCGCCGGCTATCGTCTTGCGCGACCTCGGCAACCTGCTGCTGATGTACGTGATGACCTGGGCTTACCTGGCCTTCACGCAATTCCTCATCATCTGGGCGGAAAACCTGCCGCATGAAATCGTCTGGTACGTGGCGCGCATGCATGGCGGCTGGCTGGGCGTCGCCTGGCTGCTGGGACTGTTCCATTTCTTCGTGCCACTGCTGATCCTGCTGTTTCGCGATGCCAAGGAAGCGCCGGCCCTCCTGGGCGCACTGGCCGCCGGCCTGCTGGCGGCGCATCTGCTGGATGTCTGGTGGATGATCCTGCCCTCGCTGGAAGTCGGCTGGATGCAGTGGCTGTGGACGGTGCCCTTGGCCAGCGCCACGCTCGGCGGTGCCGTCTGGCTGGCGCTGCGCGCGCAGGTGGCAAAGGAGGCGCAGCGTGCCTGAAGACAGGAAAGAGCAGACGGCGCGCCAGCCAGACGGCCTCCATGCTCGCGGCGTGCTGTGGGGCGCTGCCGCCATCGTCCTGGCGATTGCATTGGCTGTGCTCATCGCCCGTCTCGCGTGGCTGCACTGGGAAGTGCCGGGCGGCCCGAATGCACGCACGCTGCCCGCGGTGGCAGCGCCCGTGCTGCAAAGCGCGCCGCGCCAGGAGCGCGCCGCTTATTTCGCCGAAAAGCAAAGCTTGCTCGAGTCCTGGGAATGGATAGACCGGCAAAAGGGCATCGCCCGCATCCCCATCGAAGAGGCGATGCGCCTCATGGCGGCGCGCACCGAAACTGCCGGGGAGCAGCCATGAAGCATCGCCTGTTCCTAGTCGCCTTGCTGCTGGCGGCGCAAGCCTGCGCCCAGGCGCCGCCGCTGGCCCAAGCGCCGCCACCGCAAGTGCAATACCAGCCGCACCCCGGCGAGCACCTGCCCATGGATGCCGCCTTTACCGATGACAACGCGCGCAATGTGCGACTCGGCGCCTTTTTCGACGAGCGGCCGGTGGTGCTGGTGCTCGGCTATTACCATTGCCCTAACCTGTGCAGCACGCTGATGGACGGCGTGCTGGAAGCGCTGGCCGATGTGCGCCTGCCGCCCGACGCCTACCGCGTGCTCGGCGTGAGCATCGACCCGGCCGAAGATGCCGCCCTGGCGGCGCACAAGAAGAACACCTATGCCCCCTTGCTGGCGCGCGCCGGCGGCGATCTGCATCTTTTGACCGGAAACGCGAGGGACATCGGCGCACTGACGCAAAGCGCCGGCCTTAGCTATGCCTACGACGCCGCCACGCGGCAGTACGCGCATCCCGCCGGCTTTCTCGTCGCCACGCCCGATGGCCGCATCTCGCACTACTTTCCCGGTGTGCGTTTCGATGCGCGCGCGCTGCGGCTGGCGCTGGTCGAGGCCTCGGACGGCCGCATCGGCTCGCCGGCCGAGCGCCTGTTCCTGCTGTGCTCGCACTACGATCCGGCCACCGGCCGCTACAGCGGCGCGGCGATGGCGCTGGTACGCGCGCTGTGCCTGGCGGTGCTGGCCGCGCTCGTCCTCTGGCTGTGGCGCGCCAGGCGGAGGACGCCATGAACCCCGCCTTCCATTTGTTCCCCGACAGCGCCTCGAGCGCGGCGGCACGCTACGACACGCTGTTCCTGGCACTGGTGCTCCTGCTCGGGCTGGTGGCGCTGTCGGTGAGCTTCCTGATCGTCTATTTCTCGATTCGCTACCGGCGCAATTCGCGCGCCGACCGCCGCCACGCGCCGACGCGCGGTCTGCCGATCGAGGTGGCGTGGACGGTGATCCCGCTGTTGCTGTTTCTTGTCCTCTTCGCCTGGGCCGCCTACGACTATTCCCGGCTGTACCGCCCGCCGGCGGATGCGATGCCGATCTTCGTGGTGGCCAAGCAATGGATGTGGAAGCTGGAACACAGCAACGGCCGGCGCGAGATCGACGAGCTGCACGTGCCGCTGGGCCAGCCGGTGCGGCTGGTGATGACCTCGCAGGATGTGATCCACAGCTTCTTCGTGCCGGCTTTCCGCATCAAGCAGGATGTGCTGCCCGGACGCTACACCACGATCTGGTTCACGCCGACCAAGGCCGGCGAGTTCCACCTGTTTTGCGCGGAATACTGCGGCACCAACCATGCCGGCATGCGCGGGCGCATCGTCGTCATGCCGCCGGCACAGTTCGCCGCCTGGCTGCAGGCCGGCGCCACCCAACCCGGCATGGCCGCGCGCGGCTTCGAGCTGTACCGGCGTTACGGCTGCAGCGGCTGCCACGAAGCCGGCTCCTCGGTGCACGCGCCGGATCTGCATGGCCTGCTGGGGCGGCGCGTGCATCTGCAGGATGGACGCACCATCGTGGCCGACGAAGCCTATGTCCGCGATTCGGTGCTGCTGCCGAAAAAGGATGTGGTGGCGGGTTACGAACCGATCATGCCGAGCTTCGCCGGCCAGATCGGCGAGGAGGACCTGCTGGCGATCATTGAATATCTGCGTTCCACCGGAGGCAGCAATGCAAGCACGGGCCGATGACGCGATTGCGCCGAAGATTGGACCGAACTATCTGAATCGAGACTACACGCTCAAGTCGTGGCTGACCACGCACGACCACAAGCGCATCGCCTGGCTCTACATGATCTCGATCACCGCCTTCTTCTTCGTCGGCGGTGCCGCCGCCACCCTGATGCGATTGGAACTGGCGACGCCGCAAGGCGACCTGGTATCGGCGGAAAGTTACAACCGCCTCTTCACCGCGCACGGCGTCATCATGGTGTGGCTGTTCCTGATCCCCTCGATTCCTTCGGTACTGGGCAACTTCCTGCTGCCGATGATGGTAGGCGCGCGCGACCTGGCCTTTCCGCGTCTGAACCTGGCGAGCTGGTACATCTACGTGCTGGGCGGAATCTTCACGTTGGCTGCACTGGTCGCCGGCGGCGTCGATACCGGCTGGACGTTCTATACCCCGTTCTCAACCATGTTCTCCAGCAGTCATGTGATCCTGGCGATCACCGGCGTGTTCATTCTCGGCTTTTCCTCCATCCTGACCGGGCTGAATTTCATCGTCACCGTGCACACCATGCGTG
>JAEWBA010000036.1 GCA_023391395.1 Pseudomonadota bacterium | reverse complement strand
TGCCAGGAAATCTTCGTATTCGATTTCGCCGATGCGCTGTACATCGGGGAACAAATCGTCGTTTACGTCGATGACCAGCGGCACTTGTATGCCGAGCATCGCCACCGCCTTTTCCACGATCGGGGCGGATTCCGGATCGACCAGCAAGACCTTGGCCTCGCCATGCCGCAGCATGTAGGCAATCGCCTCGGCGTCCAGACGCGTATTCAGGGTATTGAGCACCGCACCCGCCATCGGCACGCCGAAATGGGCTTCGTACAACGCCGGTACATTGGGCAGCATGGCAGCCACCGTATCGCCCTTGCCGATGCCGATGCGCTTCAGTGACGAGGCCAGTCGGCGGCAGCGCGCATAAGTTTGCGCCCAAGTGAAGTGACGTTCGCCGTGCACCACGCTGGGGCGGTTGGGATAGACCGCCGCCGTGCGTTCGATGTAGCTGAGCGGCGACAGCGGCACATAATTCGCCGGCGTCTTGTCCAGGCCGGTTGTGAAGGGGTTGCCTGTATTCATGGCACATCTCCTGCAAATCGCTGAAATTGCCAACTCTACCGTTCGGCTAGGGGAAAAGTCTAATCAGGAAGTTTTGCGTAAGCGTTTTGCAAATGTATCGAATCGTAACGAGACGTCGCTCTGCTTTGCATTGCTAGGACTTTTTCACCGTGAGGTTCGTGATTACAATTCCTGCCTACGCGACGTGACGAGGAGATGCCGATGGCGAGCGGTATGGATACAGGCTTGACGCACAGAGAAGCGCGCTCGGCCATGTTGCAGGCGGGCCTGGACCTGATCGACCAGGGTTTCACCCTGTTCGACGGCGAACTGCGGCTGGTGGCGGGCAACCGTACCTTTGCCACTCTGCTGGATTTCCCTCTCAGCATGCTGGAGGCCGGTACGCCTTTCGAAGCCTTCATGCGCTACAACGCCGAGCGCGGCGAATACGGCCCCGGCGACGTCGAGCAACTGGTGGCCGAACGCATGGAAGCGGCCCGGCAATTCACGCCGCATTACGCCGAGCGCGTCAGGCCGGGCGGCCAGGTTCTTGCCATTCGCGGCCAGCCCCTGCCCCATCGCGGCTTCGTCACCATCTATACCGACATCACCGCGCAGCGCGAGGCCGAACGCGTGATCCGCGAACGCAATGCCGATCTCGAACGCCATGTGCAGGAACGCACCAAGGAACTGGAAGCGGCTTACCAGCGCCTACGCGCCATCAACCAGATCAACGAACAGATCGCCTCCGAGCTCAGGCGCAACGAAACGCGGCTGCGCCTGATCACGGACGCCATTCCGGCACTGATCGCCTATCTCGACAAGGACGACGTCTACCGTTTCGCCAATCGCGGCTACCTGCAGTGGTTCGGCCGAAACGGCGCGCCGGTCACGGGCCGCAAGGCCAGCGAGGTACTCGGCCCGCAATTGTATGAACGCCTTGCGCCCTTTCTGAAAAGCGCGTTGGCGGGGAACGCGGTCGGCTTCGAGTACACGGCGCCCGGGCTTGACGGCGAGTCCCTGTGCGTCTTGCGTTGCGAGCTGGTGCCGGAAGTCGGCCACGACGGCAAGGTGCTCGGCATCTACATGCTGTCCACCGACATCACCGAACAGAAGCGCACGCAGCTTGCGCTGATGCAGGCGCAGAAAATGGAAGCGGTCGGACAGCTTGCCGGCGGTATTGCCCATGATCTCAACAACATGCTGACGGTGGTGCTCGCCAATCTGGTCGCGCTGGAGGAACGCGCCGCCGGCGACGATGCCGGCACCGAACTGGTAGCGCCCGCCCTGCTCGCGACGCGGCGTGCTGCCGCCCTCATCAAGCGCCTGCTCGGTTTTTCGCGCCAACAGCCGCTGGACCCGCAGGCGATCGACCTGCGCATGCTGATCGAAGGCCTGAAGACCTTGTTGCGGCGCTCTCTGCCGGAAAACATCGAGCTGGGAGTCGATTTCGCCGACGATCTCGCGCCGGTCCTCGCCGATCCGCATCAGCTGGAAAATGCGCTGCTCAATCTCTCGCTGAACGCACGCGATGCCATGCCCGAAGGCGGCACGCTGCACCTGTGGGCCGGCACGCAGGAAGTCACTCCCGAACACGCAGTGGAATGGCATATGTGTCCCGGCCGCTACATCTGCATCGCTCTTGCCGACGACGGCTGCGGCATGGATGCCGATACCCTGCTGCGCGCCTGCGAGCCTTTTTTCACCACCAAGCGCTTCGGTTCGGGCAGCGGACTGGGACTGGCCATGGTGTACGGCTTCGCGCGCCAGTCCGGAGGGGGGTTGCGCATAGACAGCGCGCCCGGCCAGGGAACCACCGTATCACTGTTCCTGCCCATCAGTCCCGAACCGCCGCCGGCGCCGGATGACGATACGGTATTGGGCAGCAGCGTCCAGGGTCAGCGCCCCCTGGTGCTGCTGGTCGAGGATGATCCAGATGTGCGGGCGGTGCTGCGGCGGCAACTGGTGCAGCTCGGCCATCCGGTGATCGAGGCCGGCGACGGCAGCGAGGCGCTTGCCCTGTTCGGGAATATCGCCGAAATCGGCATCGTGGTGTCGGATGTCGTCATGCCGGGCCGGATCGACGGCGCGGCATTGGCGCGCGCCGTGCGCGCCCAGCGGCCGGACATCGGCATCCTGCTGGTGAGCGGCTACGAAAAGGGCAGCACAGGGGTCGGCGAATTCAAGCTGCTGAACAAGCCCTTCTCGGGGCCGGAACTTGCGGCCGCGCTGGCGGAGCTGACGCCATGAGCGCGGGCGCAATCCATGAGCGCGCCGAGCGCGGCATTCTCGTTCTCGAGGACGACCCGCTGGTGGCCAACACCTTGCTGCAGACCCTGAAGGAATACGGTTATCACCCGGAGTGGTGCCGCAGCGCGGCCGAGCTGCAACGGCTGGTCGAGCGCCGGCCGCCGGCCCTGTGCATCGTCGATCTCGGCCTGCCCGACGCCGATGGCCTGGACGTGGTGCGCGGCCTACAGGCTGCCCAGTCCTGCGGCATCCTGATCCTGACCGGCCGCGGCTTTCTCAGCGATCGGGTGCTGGGCCTGGAGCTGGGCGCCGACGACTACATGGTCAAGCCCTTCGAGCCGCGCGAGCTGATCGCGCGGGTGCGCAGCATCCTGCGCCGCTACGGCAAATCCGGCGG
>JAEWBA010000023.1 GCA_023391395.1 Pseudomonadota bacterium | reverse complement strand
CAATGCAACGCTGCAGGGCGGCTATTTTTCCTCGAACAATCCGCACACGGTCAAGCCCAAGCGCGCGGTGGGCGAAGCGGAGCTGGGGCTGGCCTGGAACAGCGGCAAATATGGCGCCAGCGCGGCCTTCGTCCGCCGCAGCACTGAAATCGATGCCTTGTCGAACGACCGCGGCGCCCAGAATTTCGTGCGCCTGCTGTTTACCTATGCGCCTTGAAAAATTGAGCCTGCCGCTTGATAGAGACTGAGGCTGGCGAAGGAACGGGGCGGCAGTCCAGGGATGCCATGAGTGACGGCAGTTCAAAGCGGCCGGGCACATGCCGGTTTGGTATAAATGAATTGCAGAACCGGACCGGCATGGGTGGTGTGTTGTGAAAGAGGAAACCTTTTGCCTTTGGCTTTTAGGGTATAATTTCAATTTCCCGCATGTGCCGTCCGGCACCTTCAGCAATGACCAAGTTTGTTTTCGTTACTGGCGGCGTGGTTTCTTCCCTTGGCAAAGGGATCGCCGCCGCGTCTCTGGCCGCCATTTTGGAATCGCGCGGCCTCAAAGTCACCCTCATCAAGCTCGACCCGTACATCAACGTGGATCCGGGCACCATGAGTCCGTTCCAGCACGGCGAAGTCTTCGTGACCGATGACGGCGCCGAAACCGACCTCGACCTCGGCCATTACGAGCGCTTCATCAGCGCCAAGATGAAAAAGGTCAATAATTTCACCACCGGCCAGATCTACGAATCCGTGATCCGCAAGGAGCGGCGCGGCGAATATCTGGGCAAAACGGTCCAGGTGATCCCGCACATCACCAATGAGATCCAGGATTACATCCACCGCGGCGCCGAAGGCTACGATGTGGCGCTGGTCGAGATCGGCGGCACGGTGGGCGACATCGAGTCCCTGCCGTTCCTCGAGGCGGCGCGCCAGTTGAGCCTGCGTTCGGGCCGCAACAACACCGCATTCGTACACCTGACCCTGGTGCCTTACATCGCTTCGGCGGGCGAATTGAAGACCAAGCCGACCCAGCACAGCGTGCAAAAGCTGCGCGAGATCGGTATCTCGCCGGACGCGCTGCTGTGCCGCGCCGACCGCCGCATTCCCGACGACGAGCGCGCCAAGATTTCGTTGTTCTCCAACGTGCAGGAAGATGCCGTCATCTCGGTCTGGGATGTCGATACCATCTACAAGATCCCGCAGATGCTGCACGACCAGAAGCTGGACGCCATCGTCTGCGACAAGCTGGGTCTGTCGCCCAAATCGGCCGATCTGGCGGTCTGGAACAAGCTGGTGCATGCGCTCGAAAATCCGACCCAGCAGGTCACTATCGGCATGGTCGGCAAGTATGTCGATCTGACCGAATCCTACAAGTCCTTGACCGAGGCGCTGCGCCATGCCGGCATCCACACCGGCAGCCGCGTCAACATCGAGTATCTGGATTCCGAGGAAATCGAAGCCAACGGTACAGCCAGCCTGGCCAAGTACGATGCGATCCTGGTGCCGGGTGGCTTCGGCAAGCGCGGCGTGGAAGGCAAGATTGCTGCCGCCCGCTTTGCGCGCGAAAGCAAGATCCCCTACCTGGGCATCTGCCTGGGCATGCAGGTGGCGCTGATCGAGTACGCGCGCAACAAGGCAGGGCTGACCAATGCCAACTCGACCGAGTTCGATCCGGACACCGAACATCCGGTAGTGGCGCTCATCACCGAATGGCAAAATCACGACGGCAAGGTAGAGCGCCGAGATGTCAATTCCGACCTCGGCGGCACCATGCGCCTGGGCGCCCAGACTTGCGCCGTGAAGCCGGGCACCATCGCCGCCGAGATCTACGGCAGCGAAGTTACCGAGCGCCATCGTCATCGCTACGAGGCCAATAACCATTATCTGAGCCGCGTCGAGGATGCCGGCCTGGTGGTGTCGGCACGTACCCCAACCGAAGACCTATGCGAGATCATGGAATTGCCGCGCAGCGGCGAGAATGCGCACCCTTGGTATGTCGGCGTGCAGTACCACCCGGAATTCAAGTCGACGCCGCGCGACGGCCACCCCTTATTCATTTCCTTCATCAAGGCGGCGCTGGCGCGCCAGCAGGCCGTCGCCGATGAAAAGAGGAAGGTCGCATGAAACTCTGTGGGTTCGAGGCCGGTCTCGATCAGCCATTCTTCCTGATCGCCGGCCCTTGCGTGATCGAATCGCGCGAACTGGCACTGGACACCGCCGGACGGCTGAAGGAAATTTCGGGCGAACTCGGGATTCCCTTCATCTACAAGTCTTCCTTCGACAAGGCCAACCGCTCCTCGGGAAGCTCTTTCCGCGGCCTCGGCATGGACAAGGGCCTGGAAATCCTGGCTGAAGTGAAGAAGCAGATCGGCGTGCCGGTGCTGACCGATATCCACGAGATCGACGAGATCAAGCCGGTGGCCGCCGTGGTCGATGTGCTGCAGACTCCAGCCTTCCTGTGCCGCCAGACCGATTTCATTCGCGCCTGCGCGCAGAGCGGCAAGCCGGTCAACATCAAGAAGGGCCAGTTCCTCGCGCCGCACGACATGAAGAATGTCATCGACAAGGCGCGCGACGCCGCCCGCGAAGCCGGCCTGCCGGATGATGTGTTCATGGCTTGCGAACGTGGCGTGTCCTTCGGCTACAACAACCTGGTATCCGACATGCGCTCGCTGGCGATCATGCGCGAGACCGGCTGCCCTGTGGTTTTCGATGCCACGCACTCGGTGCAGTTGCCGGGCGGACAGGGCACTTCCTCGGGCGGCCAGCGCGAATTCGTGCCGGTGCTGGCGCGTGCGGCCATCGCGGTCGGCATCGCCGGCCTGTTCATGGAAACCCACCCGAACCCTGCCGAAGCCAAGTCGGACGGCCCGAACGCGGTGCCCTTGGGGCGCATCAAGAATTTGCTGACGACGCTGGTTACACTCGACCGGACCGTGAAGGCCGCCGGGTTTGCCGAGAACGATTTTTCGTAACCGATGATGCGTAGGGTGCGCTTTGCGCACCGATTCAGCAGCATCCCCTTACAGAAGGTGCGCATGGCGCACCCTACATTTTCTTTTGATTGGGAGAAGTGAATGAGTGCTATCGTTGACATCATCGGCCGCGAAGTGATCGATTCGCGCGGCAATCCGACCGTCGAATGCGACGTGCTGCTGGAATCGGGCGTGATGGGTCGCGCTGCGGTACCGTCGGGCGCCTCCACCGGTTCGCGCGAAGCCATCGAGCTGCGCGACGGCGACAAGAGCCGCTACATGGGCCGCGGCGTGCTGAAGG
>JAEWBA010000291.1 GCA_023391395.1 Pseudomonadota bacterium | reverse complement strand
GCTGAAGAGCCAGGAAGACGTGCTGCGCTTTGCGGCCTCGCTGGAAAAAGGGGCAGTAAGCGCTTACCTGGGTGCCGTCCCGCTATTTGCCAACCGCGACCTGTCCAAGTCGGCCGCCAGCATCCTCGGCGATGAAGCCATGCATTGGGCGGTGCTGCGCAATGCGCTCGGTGAACCGCCGGTGCCGTCGGCATTCTTGTCCTGATCAGGGATCGCATGAGGCGTGGGCGAGGCGTGCCGCCCGCCGGCTTCGTGCCGCAGGGCGGGCCGGCATCGATGCGCACACCGGAGGAGGCATAAGATGAAACAAGCTGTGTCGCGACTCGCCCGAACTCCCCTCTCCGGAGGCCGGCGCACGCCAGGGCCTGCCCGCCATGACGCGCGCGTTCGGCGGCCGCTTCTTGGCATCCTGTTCGCCCTCGCCATCGCGCCGTTTCATACGCACGCGGCATCGCCCGCCTCGGCGGGCGATGTCAAGGCCGGCGAAGCGGTGTACTCCCGTTGCCTGGCCTGCCACGCACTGGAATACGACCGCACCGGCCCGCGGCATTGCGGATTGTTCGGCCGGCGCGCCGGCAGCGTGCCGGGCTTTGCCTACTCGGACGCGATGAAGAATTCCGGGATCGTCTGGAATGAAAAGACGCTGGACCGCTTCCTGGAAAACCCGACCAAGGCAGTGCCGGGCACCAGCATGGGATATGCCGGCGTGCCGGACAAGAAGGAGCGCACCGACCTGATCGCCTACCTCAAGCAGGCCGGCCAATCGGCGGAGTGCGCGAAAGCGAAGTGAAATTGCTTGCATGTCCGTAGATGTGCAGGCCTCAATTTGCGGCACTCCACACCGCTCCAAATCTCTGTCATTCCGAGCGTGAGCGAGAGATCTCACGACCATTCCTCAACTTAGGTCGCGGTCCTTCGCTTGCCCTCGGGATGACAAATTCCACGGGTGTAAGCGACGCCTTGCCTGGGATGACAAAGCTCGTGGCTGTGAGCGCTGCCTTGCCGGCGCTTCTGACGACAGCAGCGGTCCCTTCAATGACCATGCGCCACCAACGCCGGTGGCACGCGCTCGCGCGTCAACCCGCCGCGCTCCAGCCAGCGCACTGTCTGCGCAGCCGCGCGTTCGATCAATTCACCGGCATGAAGAAAATCGTAAGGCGAGGCCGATAGCGGACAGAGCGGCGGCACGGTGATGATCTCGGCCTGCTCGCGATACAGTTCGAGCTCCATCACCAGTTGATGCGCGATCAGCAGCGTGATCGCGTGCAGGGCGCTGGCAATGGCGCCGCGTGGCGGCGCTTCGAGTGCGCAGGCGAAGCCGGTCGGCAATACGATCACGCGCCGCGCGCCGAGATCGATCGCCACGCTGACCGGCGTATTGCTGGCGATGGCGCCGTCGATCAGGAACTTCCCGTCGATACGCACCGGCGGAAATACTGCGGGAATGGCGCAACTCGCCATGACGGCATCGACCGCCGGCCCGCTCGACAGCGGCACCGCCACGCCATCGAGCAGATCGGTCGCCACCACGTACAGCGGCAAGCTGGCCTGTTCCAGCCTGTCAAAGCCCAGATGTTGTTCCAGCAAGCCACGCAAGCCCGCCGGATTGACCACGAAACCTTGATCACCGCGTAATCCGAGCACACTGCGCCAGGCAAGCGGGAACACCGCGCCGCGACGCAGCTCGCGCCAGACCGCTTCCAGCCGAGCGACGCCCTCGACATTTGGCGCGCCGGCAAAGTAGGCGCCGTTGATGGCGCCCACCGAGGAACCGATCACGAGATCCGGTCTCAAGCCATGCGCGACCAGTGCGCGCAGCATCCCGGCCTGCACCGCGCCGAAGCTGCCGCCGCCGGCCAACACCAGAGCCGTCGGGCCGGCAGAAACATCCCTCGTCGCTTCCATGATCGCATCCGCAACCAGCGGGCCGCGTCGCCGGCGCTGCTAATAGCCGAGGAAATCCTCGCTGCGGATATCGTCCTCATCGACTCCGGCGCGACTCAGCACTTCCTTCATCGCTTCCACCATGGCAGGCGGACCGGCAAGGTAGAAGGCGGGATGCTCCAGCCCGGCGATGGCATGCTGCACCATGGCCGCGTCAATCACTCCGGTCGCGCCGTTCCAGGCATGGGCTGACTGTGTCATCTTGGTCATGGTGGCGTGCAGCGCGAACCCCGGATCGCTGCGCAACAGCGACTGGAGTTCGTCCAGAAAAGGGGTATCCTCCGGCCGACGATTGGAATACAGCAGTACCAGGCGGCGTTGCGCACGGTCCTGCGCGGCCTGTCGCAGTATGCTCATGAAAGGCGTGATGCCAATGCCGCCGGCGATGAAGACAGCCGCGCGTGCGGCCTTCTTGTGCAGGGTCAGCGAGCCGAAGGGACCATCGATCCACACCGGCGTCCCGAGCGGAAGCTCCCGCAATGCGCGCTTGAAGGCGGAATCCCGCATGCGCGTGGCGATCACCAGCTCATCCTGGAACGGTGCGCTGACGAGCGAAAAGGCGTGCCCCACTTTGTTCGGGCCGACCTGTGCGG
>JAEWBA010000373.1 GCA_023391395.1 Pseudomonadota bacterium | reverse complement strand
CGCTGGCTTCACTGAAAGTGCTGGGCTGCAGTTTCGACTTGCTGGGCGATGCCGTGCTGCGCGAATGGGACATGCCCGACACCATCGTGCAAGCCCTGACGCCGCTGCCTTCCGGCGCCCTCAAGCCGGCCAGGAGCCGGCAGGAGTGGCTGCAGCAGGTGGCTGCTTTCGGCACGGCCGCCGCCAACCTAGCCGCGCACGTGAAGGATCCGGGCCAGGACGCGGCCAGCAAGGCGCTCCTGGTGCGTTTCGGCCCCGCCCTCAATCTCGACGAGGAAAAGCTGGAGGTACTGTTTGCGACGGTGAGCCAGGAGACCCAGGTGCTGGTCAATGCCAGCATCCCCATGCTTCAAGACGAAGACGCCGCGCCGGAGCAAGCCGAGACGCTTCCTTCGCCAGACGTTCCGGTCGAGGAGGGGCTGCCGGACGAATTGCTGCTGTCCGACGAATCGCAGGACGAGACTCACCTACTGATCACTGCGCGCCATGCCAGCGGCAAGCCGCTCAATGCGCGCGACCTGCTGGTGGCTGGCGTGCAGGACGTGACGGAGATGATGGCCAGCGGACAGTGCAAGGTCAACGACTTGATGCTGCTGGTGCTGGAGACTCTGTACACCAGCCTGGGCTTTCGCTTTGCCACGGTCTGCCTCAAGGATGTGCCGGCTGCGCAGTTCCGGGCGCGCATCGCAATTGGGGAGGGCAATGCGGCGCGTCAGAACGGGTTCGTGTTTCCGGTGGCGCCTTCGCGCAATCTGTTTCACCTGGCGCTGGACAAGGATGCCGACCTGATGATTTCGGACGCGGATTCGCCCAAGATCCGTGACCTGATTCCGGGCTGGCATCGTGCGCTGCTGCCGGACGCACGCAGTTTCATCGTGCTGCCGCTAGTGGTGGACAAGAAGCAAATCGGCCTGTTCTATGCCGACCGCAACCAGCCGGCGCCGGAAGGTGTGCCGCCGGACGAGACGGCATTGATCAAGACATTGAAGGGCCAGGTATTGGCGGCCCTGAAGTCACGCTGAGCGGGAAAGATCTAGCGCGATCCCTCAGCGCAGCAGGCTGAACAGGGCAATGGCGCCGCCCGCCGCCAGCGCGCCATAGGCCAGCCAGAAGTAGCGCGGGTGCAGCCCAGCGGCCGGGTCCTTCTGGTCCAGGGTGGCCACCGGTATCGCCATGCGGCTGCGCGCCCGCTTTTCGCGCACCAGGTAGCGCTTGATGTCGAGCGCCATGTCTTCCGCGCTCTGGTAGCGCTTTTCCGGCCGCTTGCTCATGGCCTTGGTCACGATTTTCGACAGGGCCGGCGGAATCTTCGGATCGAATTCGATAGGTGCGGGCGCTGCCTTGTAGGCGATCTGCAGCAGCAGCTCGTCGGTATCCTCCGCCTGGAAGGGCTTGCGGCCGGTCAGCATTTCATACATCACGGCGCCCAAAGAATAGATGTCGGTACGCGCGTCCACCGGCTTGCCGGTGGCCTGCTCGGGAGACATGTAATTGGGCGTGCCCAGCAGGCGGTTGTTGCGGAACAGCGTGGCGGGATGGGCGGGCGCAGCCGGCTCCTCGGGCAGGCGGTTGGGAAGGCGGGCGATGCCGAAATCGACCAGCTTGGGCTGTTCGTCGTTCACCATGAAGATATTGCAGGGCTTGATATCGCGGTGGACGACCCCGTGCTCGTGCGCATGGTGCAGAGCATCGGCGATCTTCCAGGCGAGCGAGGCGATTTCGTGGGGGCGGAAGGCGCGGCCGCTGTCCAGCAGCTTGCCCAATTCGCGGCCCTGCAGGTACTCCATGGCGATGTAGGTGGTGCCGCCCTCGCTGGAAGCATCGTAGACGGTCACGATGTTCGGATGCGACAGGCAGCCCGCCGCGCGCGCCTCGTTGATGAATTGTTGCTGGTAGCGATTGCGCTCGGCCGGTGTCAGGCGCGAATGGAAAGTCTTGAGGGCGACATCGCGGCCAATCACCGGGTCGTGCCCGAGGTAGACGCAGCCCAGGCTGCCGTGCCCCAGTTCACGGGTGATGTAAAAGCGGCCGAGCCGTTTGACGGCTGGATCGGCAGGCATCAGTGAGGTGGCTGGCAGGCTCATCAGAGAACACGGCTCGGACCGAATAGTGCGCGATTATAGTGCGGCAATATGAGCCATTGCCTGTTTTCTAACTACTATCGTGGTTTGTAACTTGTAATCAACTATCAGAGTCCGCCGGAGGCGAATTCTTGAACGGATTGCGCTCGTTCAGTTCGTCCATGTAGGCATCGATTCCCCCCTGCTCTCGTTCCAGGAAGCGCTGGACCGCATCGGCGAAGGCGGAATGGGACAGACGATGCGCGGACCAGGTCTTTTGCGGCAGGAAGCCGCGCGCCATCTTATGTTCGCCCTGGGCGCCGCCTTCGAAACAGCGCAATCCCTGCGCGATGCAGAACTCCAGCGGCTGGTAATAGGCGGTCTCGAAGTGCAGGCAGGGGACGTATTCCAGCGCTCCCCAGTAGCGCCCGTACAGGGTGGTCTGATCGTGAATGCAGAGCGAGGAAGCAATCGGTTTGCCGTTGCGTTCGGCGATCACCAGCAGAAGATGTTGCGGCATGTCCGCGCCGATGCGGCGGAAGAAATCCAGATTCAGGTAAGGCGTCGAATAGTGCTCGGCATAGGTGCGGTCATAGCAGCGCTTGAAGAAGCGCCAATCCGCATCGCTGGCTTCCCCGCCGGGCAC
>JAEWBA010000353.1 GCA_023391395.1 Pseudomonadota bacterium | reverse complement strand
AGTCTGTACATCGCGATGCAGCTTGTGGATGTAGATGTTTGACCGCGGCGGCCCTGCCACGGGATTGCATGCATGCATGATGTAGGGTGCATGGCCGAAGTAGTGCGAAAGATAGGGGTGGAACAGGTGCAGGTTGACGAATTCGTCGATGCTGTCGCCTGTGCCGACCGCGTGGTGTCCGGTGCCGTCGCCATCCTCGTTGATTTTCTTGGCGATCTGGATCTCCCGGCAGTAATCCACCCACTTCAGGCAATCGCGGCGCATCTGCATCACCAGCCGCTCGCCGATGGCATGGTGGAACAGGTACCAGCCATTCACCTGTATTTCCTCATCGAAATCTGCAAGTTTCATCTCTCACCCCTTCCATTGGTCGCACGCGAAAAAAGGCATGCCCCCGTTCCAATTCGGAACGGCAGCGGCCCCCCATTCATCTTCGTTCCAGGCCACTCTTGCGGCTCTGCTTCACATACCAGGGCATTGCCGCTTCCAGCCCCTGGCGTATGTGGAATGCCGGCGCATAGCCGAGCTTGTCCGCGGCCTTGCCGATGTCGGCTTGCGAATGCCTGACGTCGCCCTTGCGGAATTCCCTGTAGACGGGCTCGGCCGTCACCGGAATGTCGTTGCTGCAGAGCGTCGATTTGAGGTAGCCGAACAACTGGTTCAGCGTGGTGATGTCGCCGACCGCAACGTTGTAGACGTTGTTACGGCATTCTTCCGGCGCCATCGCGGCCAGCAGATTGGCCTGCACCGCGTTGTCGATGAAGCAGAAGTCGCGGCTGGTGTCGCCGTCGCCGTTGATGACCACTTCCTCGCCGCGGATCATGGCAGCGGTCCAGGTCGGGATTACCGCCGCGTAAGCGCCGTTCGGGTCCTGGCGCTTGCCGAAGACATTGAAGTAGCGCAGGCCTATGCTCTGGAAGCCATAGCAGCGCGCGAACACGTCGGCATACAACTCGTTCACGTACTTGGTTACCGCGTACGGCGAAAGCGGCTTGCCGATGCGTTCCTCGACCTTGGGCAAGCCGGGATGGTCGCCATAGGTGGAACTCGAGGCGGCGTAGACAAAAGACTGCACCCCGGCGTCGCGCGCGGCGACCAGCATGTTGAGGAAGCCGCCGATATTGGTTTCGTTGGTCGCGATCGGATCGCTGATCGAGCGCGGCACCGAGCCCAGCGCCGCCTGGTGCAGCACATGGTCCACGCTGGCCATGGCTTCCCGGCAGGCGTTGAGATCGCGCACGTCGCCGCGGATGAAAGAGAAGCGCGCCCACTGCCGCGGCGTGACGCATTCCCTCACATCGTCGAGATTGTGCTGGTAGCCGGTGGAAAAGTTATCCAGCCCGATCACGGTCTGGTCGAGGCGCAGTAGGGTTTCCAGCAGGTTGGAGCCGATGAAGCCGGCGCAGCCGGTCACCAGCCAGGTCTTCGGCTGCGCGCGCAATGCATCCTGAATCTCTTGAAAGCGGTCCATGCCCATCCTTTCGGTAACGGGAATTACAAGCGCATGTCGGCCTGCGCCTTGGGCAGCACGTACTTGAGATCGAACAGCACGTGCCTTTCCTTGCCGAAGCGGCGCAGGCCGGCCGCACCCAGTTCGCGGAACTGGCGATGCGCGACTGCCAGCACGATGGCGTCGTAGCGGCCGGGCTCGGGCTCGGCGATCGGCGTAATCCCATATTCGTGATGGGCGCTCTCGGCATCGACCCAGGGGTCATAGACGTCGACGTTGACGTTGTAGTCCTTGAGCTTGTTGACCGTGTCCATCACCTTGGTATTGCGCAGGTCAGGGCAGTTCTCCTTGAAGGACAGGCCCAGCACCAGGACATTGGCGTTCTCGATTGGGATATGGCTGCGCACCATCTGCTTGATCAATTGCCCGACCACGTAGCCGCCCATGTTGTCGTTGATGCGGCGTCCCGCCAGAATCACCTGGGGGTGGTAGCCCAAGCCTTCGGCCTTGTGTGTCAGATAGTAGGGATCGACACCGATGCAGTGGCCGCCGACCAGGCCGGGCCGGAACGGCAGGAAGTTCCATTTGGTGCCGGCGGCCTGCAGTACTTCCTCGGTATCGATGCCCATCTTCCTGAAGATGATGGCCAGCTCGTTCATGAGCGCGATGTTCAGATCGCGCTGGGTGTTCTCGATCACCTTGGCCGCCTCGGCCACCTTGATCGAGGAAGCCTTGTGGGTACCGGCCTGCACGATGCTGGCATACAGGGCATCGACGAAGTCGGCGGCTTGCGGCGTCGATCCGGAGGTGACCTTGGTGATCGAGGTCAGGCGATGTTCCTTGTCGCCGGGATTGATGCGCTCCGGGCTGTAGCCGGCGAAGAAGTCGCGGTTGAACCTCAGCCCCGACACCGCCTCCAGTACCGGCACGCAATACTCTTCCGTGGCGCCCGGATAAACCGTCGATTCGTAAACCACGATGTCGCCACGCTTGAGCACCTTCCCCACCGTTTCAGATGCCTTGCGCAAGGGAGTGAGGTCCGGTTTCTTGTGGTCGTCCACGGGCGTGGGCACGCTGACGATGAAAACGCTGGCACGGCGTAGGTCCTCGAGCTCGGTAGAGAAGCTCAGGCGCGCCGCCGCCCGCAGTTCCTCGGCTCCGACCTCTAGCGTGGAATCGTTTCCGGTCCGCAGCTCGGCGACACGCCGTCGGTTGATGTCGTAGCCGATGGTGGGATAGCGCTTGCCGAATTCGACTGCAAGAGGCAGGCCGACGTAGCCGAGGCCGATGATGGCGATGTGGGTATTGATGGAAATTTTCATCGTGATTGTTAGTCGCTGAACGAGAAACCAGAATCCCGATCTGGCCGGTACGGGCTTCGTACCTTCCATCCGGGCACGCTACCGCCCTTGGATTACAGGTCGTATTCCAAAGGACCTCCTACCAACTTCCAATTCAGGCCCCAATGCCTCCGAGGCTCATGCTGCAAGCGGCGCTCTCCTGCACGCGCCGCGTATCCGGTCGCCGCTTGCGGCGAGATCTATTTCTGTCTCGGGCGGCAGGTGTCCGCCGCTTTCCTCCCGCTCATGCCGCCTTGCGCAAGGCGCTCACCGCCAGCCGCAGCTTCTGCGGCTGGCTCATCAACTCGATCAGAATCAGCGCGCGCGCCTCGCCATCCGGCGCCTGGTAAATCCCGTCCAAGCCGGCAAACGGCCCCGAGGTAATCGCTATCCGTTCGCCCGGCGCAAACAAGGGCACGCGCGGTGCCGGCGGCGCATCGCGCAGGGCTTCGACGCACTCCTCGGGCAAGGTCGCGTAGCGGCTGCCGAAGGCGACCATCCGGCTGACGCCGCGCGTGCTGCGTATCGGTGCCCAGTTGCTGTCCGTCGTATTGAGGCGGATGAACAGGTAGCGCGCGAACAGCGGCTCCACGCAGGACTCCAGCCGCCCTCCGCGCACGCGCTCGGCAGCAAGAAGCGGCAGGAAGCACTCGTACTGCTGGCGCTGCAAATGCTCAAGCGCACGGAATTCCTGGCGCGGCTTGGTTTGCACCAGGTACCATGCAGCCGCGCGCTCGCCGAATTGAGTGCCCTGTCCTTCGTTCTGCATCACCACTTCCTCCTCGAAAGCCGCACCACCGGGCCGGGCCGGATCTCCAGGGAAAAGCGCGGGCGCATCTGCCAGCGGCCGCGGATCAGGCGCGTATAGACCGCCATGTAGGCCAGCGCTTCCAGGATCACCACGGTCACGGCGGAAGCGACGCTATCGCCGAACTTGATCCCCGCCATCGCCGCCAGCGCCATCCACGCTGCCAGGACCAGCGCGACGGCGGCATTGCGTATCCACGGTTTGCCGTCGTTGCGCGGGATCAACTGGCACACCAGCCGCCGATAGACCAGCGTATGCAGATGCAAGCGATCCGGTGCGCCGGGGCTGACCTTGCGAATGACGATACGGCGGTAGATGCTGTACATGACTTCGATGATGGGATAGGCGCAGACGGCCAGCACCTGCCATGCATTGATCGAGGGATTGCGCAGCACCAGCAGCACCGCCACCTCGGCGACCCAGAAGCCCATCAGGTAAGCGCCGCCATCGCCCATGAAGAGGCGGCCGGTCGGATAGTTCACCAGCAGGAAACCGATGGTGGCGCCGATGCCGAGCAGTGCCAGTCGTGCCACGAAAGCATCGCCCGCCTGCCATGCCAGCACGCCGAGCCCGGCCAAGAGGATGACTACTGCGCTGCCGGCAACGCCATGGAAGCCGTCGATGATGTTGATCGAGTTGGCGACGCCGGCCACCGCCACCGACGTGATCAGGATCGCAAGCGGCAGCACCGCGAACAGGGCGTCCAAACCCCAAACATCGATGCGCGGCAGATAGGCGCCCAGCAGCCAGTAGGCCAGCACGGCGCTGGCCAGAGTGGCCGTGAGGCGTACTCGCACCGACACCCTCTTGGTGAGATCTTCGGTGAGGCCGGCGAGGAAGGCTGGCATGCCTGCCAGGAGCAGCCTGAAGACGTCGCCGGCACTGTCGCCCTGGAGGGCGCGGGGTTCGGTGGCGGCGCCGAACAGGAACGCAGAAAAGACGCCGATCGCCACTGCGAGGCCGCCGATGCGCGGCACCGGCCGTTTGTGGAATTTCTGGATGCTGGTCACGTCGCCGTCGAGCGAGAGACGACCGTGCCAGCCCTGGGTGAGAACGATCAACATGCTGGCCACGAAGCTGGCCAGAGTCGCCACCATGGCGATATCGATCAAATGGGTCACTGACATCATCATGCAACTCCCAAGGAACACCGTACCGATTACGAATGGCACCCGACGGGTGCCGCGTTCTCCAGAGGGTGTCGTTCCATTTCTCGGGCACGACTTGTAGTGATTCTTCGTTGCTCGCATTGCATGCAAACGCAGCAGGCCCTTGCCGCCTGCGCTGCGTCCTGCCCGTCCCTGGGCAGCCATCCGCGCTGCGATGCTTGCGGCGGGCTTTCTGCTCTTGGAATGACGGGACGGAGGGCAGGCAACGCGAAAAGAAGGGCGGCACGTCACTTTCATTCCATCGGCTTGACGTGCTGAAAACGGCTGAAACATGAGCGGTTTTGATGCAGTGCGATGGTAGAACTGTACCTAGTTGGCGCTCAAAGATTAAGTAGCGAATTTCGATTCATCGCCGGGTTATTTCGCTCGATAGATTGAGTTTTTTAATGAATTGCGATGAGGCTTCACG